>CABMII010000153.1 GCA_902386255.1 uncultured archaeon | reverse complement strand
TGGCACCTGAATTTAACGGGAATTTCTGAAAAAACACTAGAAATGATGGGGTTCAAGGATTTACTAAAGGAAACTACAGCTGTTGATTTTAAGTTGTAGGGGGGAAAATCTAAACTGTTCAGGTAAACTAGATTGGATAGCTACGCAAAGAAATTTGTTAGCTCATTGTAAAAAGGATAAAACTAATCCTAATGTTCTCGTCTCTTCGGGTAAAGAGGAGAAAATTGATAAAAACAGACTAAATGGAGTTTTAAAAAACATTGAAACAGTATCACAGCATCTTGATAAATTAATAGAGAAATTTCCTACTTAGATAGGACTTATTTCTGATTTTTTCTAAATCCCTTCTCGACTAACACCTTTATTACTTTCCGCTTGCACACTTCAACATCCTTTAAAATTTCACTCTCCCAGAAATGTGCGATTGTCCACCCATCGCCTATGAGCTTTTCATCGTTCTTCTTGTCCCGTTCAATATTCCCTTGTATCTTCTTGAACCAATTCGGCGACAGGCGCTCTTTCCACTCGTCAAACTTGTAGCCATGCCAGAAATCACCATCACAGAAAACTGCCACTTTGTATTTTGGGAAAACAATATCTGGTCTACCAGGAAGTTTCATGGAAACTCTATACCCATTGATTCCCTCTTTCCAAAGCGCTTTTCTTAAAAGAAGCTCAATACTCGTATCTTTACCATGGATAGATGACATTATCTTGCTTCTTTTTTCTGGGGTGAATATATCAACCAAAGCTCTGCACCAATAGGGAATTGGTAATATATCATAAGAACTTATCCCTTAATGCTATATTAATAGGATAGTAAAGAAGTGTCAGGAGAACCTAATTGAAAAAGGAAGAGTTTAAAAAAATACAGTATAGTACCGTAAGCCGAAAAGATGCACCCACGAAGTGCGGTTGTAGTTACTTCTAAATGCAAGCTCCTTGGGGCAAAAAAGAAAAAAGGTGATTTATATGGAACAAAGAAAAGCTAGAATAACAATAGATGAAAATGGAAAAGTAATTGGAACAGGTGGAAATGCGAATTCAAACCACGCAATTGTCGAAAACCAAAAGGGAGAAAAAATCGGTCAAACAACTACCGATGAAGGAAAAAGAGCGTGGGAGCAACAGAGACCATTAAGATTCACAAAATCTTAAATTACAAACGTGTGGGAATGCTCACTAAGGCTATTAGAATTTAGAACAACTCCTTCAAACTCTTCCACGGTATATTTTGAAAACTTGCCTTCTTTCACCCTTCGTTCGGCTTCTTCAACCTTTCTTATAAATTCCTTACGAATTTTTTCTTCAGGAGGATAAAACTCGTCTCTGATTATATCAAGAACCTCGGTCAGAATCTCCCGCCGCAGCTCATTTTTCAATTCTAATTTTAATTCATCCAAATTGGCAACAGCTTCCATAAGAGTAAATAGAATTTCATAGATTTTAAAGATTTGTATTGATTAATTTCAGGTTAAGATGCTCAAAAGGATAATTAAAACTAGCCGCTTCTTCAAACATCCTCAATCATCATAAACCCATAAAAAACCTTTTTCCCAACCTCATCCAGCCCTTCAAGGTCATCCCGCACAATCTTCACGCTGGCTGCCACTTCGCCATTAACCTTGGAGGTTTCATGCACCAATATCTCAGCCGCTGTTATTTTCCCAAGAATATTGCAGTTCCTTCCTATATCAACGGTTCCTTTCGTGATAATATTCCCGTGGACGGTATTGCTTCTCCCGATTGTGATATCCCCGGTGGTGCGGATACTCCCGAACAACGTATCATGGTTCCCCATCGACATGGAACGGGCGCGGATATTCCCGAGCAGGCGGCAGTGGCTTCCAATCGCGGCACGCGAGGTGGTCTTTATCGCCTCAAGGTCTATCTTTGTCCTGTTGGGTATCGACAGCAGCTTATTATCAGAAGTCTCTTCAGTGAAAAGCTCATCAAGCGCCTTTTCAACCTCCTCCTGATTGCCAAACCGAAGCAATGCCATCAGATAGAAGAATATGAACATCATGACAGGAAGGGGATTACGCACCACGAGCCATCCCTTAACATCATAGCCTCCGCTTATTTTCACATTGTTCCCCACATCAAGGTTGCCCGCAGCCAAGAGTTTCCCGGTGATATTGACGAATTCCCCGAGATACGCATCGGTCTTTGTCCTGACATCCCCTGTTATCTCAGACCACATGTCTATCCTGATATCGTTCTCAGAAAGAATGTTCCCGTTTATCTTCACATGCTCCCCTGCTATTACCGTATCGGCTATCAAACCGTAAGCGAGTTCAGCGTAATTCCCCACAATAACATCGCCGCGGACCACGATGGAATGCTCTTCCATTACTGTATAATCGGGTATTATGAGTCCTTTCAGTTCAGGAATAGCAAAGCCTCCATCCCTGTATGGTTGCAGGGTATGATAAATATTAATATCAACAAGACCGAATTAACAGCTATGTGCGAACTCAAGGTAATCCTCAAGGGAAAAACGATTATGGAAGACGTTGTTCGTTTGACCGCGGATAAAGATGCAATCAAACTCCAGAGCATTCTTGGCGAGACCAAAACCGTTCATGGCAGGATTATAGACATCAATTTAACAAAACAGGAAGCTATAATAGATAGCTGAATAATCTGACGACCGGGAGAATAACAGATGAAAGCAAAAGTTGCAATCAACGGATATGGAACAATAGGAAAACGCGTGGCTGATGCCGTGGCTGCCCAGGACGACATGGAGGTCGTGGGTGTTGTAAAGACAAGACCGAGTTTTGAGGCACGGATCGCGCTTGAAAAAGGTTTTGCGCTTTATACTGCTGCAAAAGAAAATATCGAGGATTTTAAGAAATCAAAAATCGAGGTCAGCGGCACACTTGAAGAACTGCTGGATAAAGCTGATATCATGATTGATGCCACGCCGGGCGATACTGGCGAAGAGTACAAGAAACTCTATGAAAAACACGGCGTCAAAGCCATCTGGGAGGGCGGGGAAGAACATGAACTTACAGGATTTTCATTCAATTCTGAGGCGAATTACAGCGATGCTCTTGGCAGGGATTTTGCAAGGGTTGTCTCATGCAACACCACGGGACTTGTAAGGGTACTGTACGCGCTTGATATTTCATTTGGTGTCAGGAAAGCGCGGGTGACACTGATGCGGCGGGCTGCCGACCCCAACGACATAAAAACAGGCCCGATTAACGCCCTCATTCCCGACCCGATCAAACTTCCATCGCACCACGGCCCTGATGTTAATTCAATCCTTCCCGATATCGATATCACGACCATGGCAGTGAAGACCTCGACCACGCTCATGCATCTCCATGCGCTGAATATAGAATTGAAAAAGCCATGCAAGGAGGACGATATCATTAAAGTCTTTGAAAAAAGACCGAGAATCATGCTCGTGAGCAGCAAAGACAGGATAAAATCAACTGCTGAGGCCATGGAACTGGCAAAGGACATGGGAAGGCCGAGGGGCGACATGTGGGAAAACGTGGTATGGAAGGACTCGATTGCTATTAACAAAGGTGAACTCTATTTCTTCCAGGCTATACACCAGGAATCGGATGTTGTTCCTGAGAACGTGGATGCCATCAGAGCGATGATTGAGATGGAGAAGGACGGGGCAAGCTCGATAAAGAAGACGAATAAGGCGCTTGGAATAAAATCGAACTAAAACCACTTATCAAGCGTCTGCTGACCTTCATCCGAAGCTTCGAGCAGGCGTTCCACAGCTTTTGACACCCGCTCCTGTGAGAAATCATGCCCTTCGCATAAAAACTTTATTATCGCCGCTGAATCGGGTTTTTTCCATCTCAGTTCATAATCCGTTGTAACATCAGGATTAATGAACAGGGCTTTTATTTCTGCCAGGTTTTTAATCTCGGCGTTCAACTCACCGAGCGCTCCCGCGATGCTTCCGTGTTTTTTTATCAGTTTCAGGGCTTTCTTGGGACCGATTCCCTTTATGCCTTCATTATAATCAGTTCCCACAAGAAGCGCAATATCAACCAGTTGTTCCCTTGAGATCCCAAGTTTGAGAAGACCGGGTTCAAGTTCGATAAGTTCGGGTTTTACATCCACATATACACTTTTCCCGGGAAGCTTTCTTCTTCCCGATACCGCAAGGTTCCTGACCATAACAGATGCGCCAAAAAGGAGCGAATCGTAATCCTGCGAACCTGCAGCATAAGCTTTTTTCTCCCTCACCATGGATGCCGCCTGCGCCTCGCCCTCGGAGGGCGCCTGGACGACAGGCACACCCATGAACCCAAGCAGGCTTTTGGCGTCTTCAATCATATTCCCGCCAATGCGGGACGACGCCTGGGCATGCTTGAACGCCTCCTCCTCATCTCCTTTTGCTTTAGCCTCTTCATATTTTTCCCTGGCTTCAGTGCGTATTTTTTTCCGCTCCTCGATGGTATTATTCTTAAATGCCGGAGGCGCCCCGTCAAAAACAAATACCGGCTTGATACCGGCTTCAACAAGATTTGTAGTCCTGTATAGAAACCCTGAAAGATGTGAGGTTATCTCGCCGCGGGAATCAATGAGCGGCGTGCCATCGCGCTGGCGGATTATGCTCAGGAACTGGTAAAGGGTATTATAAGCATCGATAGCGATTATTTTTCCTTTAAGCTCGGTAAGCTCTATCTCCTTTTTCTCAAAGAGGTCACCAAGGTCAACCCCCATTTCAATCCCCCGGTTTAGAGGTCATCCCTCAATCTGACATCTATCACGGAATCATTATCGGCTTCGATGCCTTTTACGACAAGAAGATTGCCTTTGCGGTTTATTAACTCGGCTGCCGAAACCTTGACCTGGTGCTTATCTTTGGATTCGCCGTTCTTATGCACAATCAGCACCTTTGTCCCCTTTTCGAATTTTTCCATGATGCTGCCGAGAATCGGTTCGAAATCAGAGTATATCAGCACATCAGCTAATCCTGAACCTGATTTTTTAATCACGCCGATGGGCTGGATTGTAAGATTCAAATGTGTTACCCCATGATAATAAGACGCCTATTCATGCGGCTTGCTTATATCCTTTTCGCAATTATGCAGATAGTTCAGCTATTCCTGACTTAACAGCATCTGCCGACTTATCAAGGGCTTTTTTCTCAGGAGAGGTCAGCTTCAGCTCTATTATTTCTTCCACACCTTTCCGCCCGAGCTTCACAGGAACCCCGAGATAAATGTCCTTCTTTCCGTATTCGCCGTTCAGGTAGGCGCATGCGGGCAGAATCCTTTTTGTGTCCTTCACGACAGCCTCGACCATGTTAGTGACCGCAGCCGAGGGCGCGTAAAAAGCGCTTCCGGTTTTCAGGAGATTGACAATCTCAGCCCCGCCATTAACCGTCCTTTCCACGAGGCGCTTGATTGCATCTTCAGATAGAAGTTCTGTGATGGAGACGCCCGAAACCGTGGTAAAGCGCGGAAGCGGCACCATGGTATCGCCATGGCCTCCGAGCACCATTGCACTTATATTTCGCGCGGAGCAGCCAAGTTCCATTGCGATGAACGCGGCAAACCTCCCCGAATCCAGGACGCCGCTCATCCCGAATACCCTTTCATGCTCAAAACCCGTGGTCTTCATCGTGACGTAGGTCATTATGTCAAGCGGGTTTGTGACCGTTATGACCACGGAATCTGGCGCGTATTTGGCGATATTCTGCGAGACTTCCCTGATGATTTTGGTATTTATCTTAAGCAGGTCTTCCCGTGTCATGCCGGGTTTTCTTGCTACCCCCGCAGTAACCACGACCACGTCCGAGCCCTCGATGTCTTTATAGTCGTTCGTGCCTGTTATTTTTGAATCATACCCGAAAAGTGGGCCTGCTTCCATAAGGTCAAGGGCTTTGCCCTGCGGCAGCCCCTCAACAATATCAGTCAGGACAACGTCCCCGAGTTCTTTTTCTGCTATTCTTTGCGCTGCTGTCGCGCCCACAGCACCGGCGCCGATGATTGTGATTTTAGACATGGGTTTCACCTGATTTTGAAAATATTAACCGCAGATGAACGCAGATGCGAAAGTTCTTCTGTGTGTCTGGGTTTTTTTGTTGTTAGGGCTTTAAAGCATGATAATGTTTATGGCAGTCACGAACCTCGAACAGAAGTTCGAAGGATCTGTTTCCACGCATGGGAAATCAATAAAAAGATGATGCATAATTTTCTACAAACAATTGTTATTTTTAGAAGAAATCTACAATCACACGCATAAATTATCAATAGATAAATGTTAATTAAGCAAACCAATTGTTTCATATAAATGTAAGTAATATATCGAAGATATAATTAAAGTGAAATCAATGGCAAATATCTTCATTTCTTCAACATACAAAGACCTAAAGGATTACAGAGAACGCGTTAGCAATGTTATCCGAAAAATGGGTCATATCGATATTGCCATGGAATACTATGGGGCTGAGGACAAGCGACCTTTAGATAAGTGCTTAGAAGATGTTGCTGCTTGTGATTTATACATTGGAATTTTTGCCTGGCGATACGGATATATTCCGCCGGGACATGAAAAATCGATAACAGAATTAGAATATAGGAAAGCTCGTGAATGTAATAAGCATTGTTTGATATTTTTGTTAAAAGATGATGCGCCTTGGCCAATGAATCTTGTTGAAAAAGAAAACATTATACGAATTGAAGCTTTGAGAAAAGAAATTAGTAACAATCACCTTCCAGCATTCTTTTCATCAATCGATGAACTTAGTGGGTGTGTGGCTGAAGCTATTTATAAAAATGTGCCTTCTTCTGTTACTCTATCAAGCAATCAAGAACTAAATACAAAAGCGTATTATAACGCCATTCTTAAGCAATATAAAACACTTGATCTTAATGCTCTTACTCCTCCCGAAAAGGCCGATTTTATGGAAATTCAACTTCATTCTGTTTTTGTAGAACAGGATGTACGCGAAAATCCTCCCCCTGTTGAGATACCCAAAGAGTTGCTGGAGAAACTAATAAAAGATGAAAAACTTAAGGAAGATGATATTCCTGAAGGATTAACATTAGAAGACATAAAGAAAGCTAAAGAAGCTTACTTTGGAAAGCCTGCTTTAGCTGTACTGGAGGTTATAACAAACCCAAAGCATCAGTATATTGCGATTCTTGGAGACCCTGGATCGGGAAAATCCACGCTCTCTAGGTACCTTATCCTTTCTCTCATAACAAAGGAAGATGATAGATTAAATAAAGCATTTGATGGGTATTTACCCTTACTGATAGAACTACGCGATTATGCTGCAGAATGTATAAGAAATAAATGTGATACTTTTATTGAATATTTGGATTTTCTAGGGAAAACAAAGGGTTTGGGGCTAACTAAAAAGGCACTCGATAATTATCTAAAGAATGATGGCAAAGCTATTGTAATTTTTGATGGTCTTGATGAAATCTTTGACCCCGACCAACGAGAGAACATAAAAAAGCAGATGGTCGGCTTAATTATAGATTATCCTAACGCCCGGATAATTGTTACCTCACGGATGGTTGGGTACACTAGAAATATCCTTGCAAATGCAGGTTTTTCTCATTATAAATTGCAGGATTTTAGAAAACCTCAGATAGATGCCTTTATTGATAAGTGGTATAGTATTGCATTAATTAATAACCCTGATGAAGCACGCGCTCGGAAGAAGCGTATAAACCGTTCCATTGATGATTCGCCTTCTATAAATCAACTTGCAGGAAATCCACTGCTTTTAACAATCATGGCGATAATAAATAAACATCAGGAGCTTCCTAGAGAAAGATGGAAATTATATGAACATGCATCGGGTGTTCTAATTCACCATTGGGATTGGGAGAGAAGAATAAAAGAATGGAATATCAAAATTGAATATGTCAGCAAAGATGATAAAGAAGAGCTTCTGCGCCGAATAGCATATCTAATGCAATCTGCTCCTAAAGGCCTTGCTGGTAATTACATACATGCTGATACTTTACAAGCAGAGTTTGAAAAGTATTTCATAGATAGGTATCAAAGGAATCCAGCAGATGCTAAATTGGCAGCAAAAGTTTTAATCGAGCAACTCAGAGAGCGCAATTTTATTCTTTGTAGATTTGGCTCAAATCTGTATGGTTTCATCCACCGAACTTTCCTTGAGTATTTCTGTGCTTGGGCATTTGTGTGGAAATTCAACATGAAGCATGAAATTGATATTGAATACTTAAAAAGTATTTTCAATGAACACTGGGAAGATGAATCTTGGCATGAAGTAATACGATTAATATGTGGAATGATAGATGAAAAATTTGCTGGAAAATTAATTGACCATCTCATTGCCCTTCCTAGCAAATATACTGAACTGATTGATGCCAAAATTTTTGATAAACTTTGGTATGAAAGTGATGCCGGACGAGTTGAACCTCTAAATATTGATTTGGCTATTAAATGTATGGGCGAACTAAAAAATCTTGAGTTAATAAAAAATACTTCATCCAATTTACTTGAGAAAACATGTGAATGGATTGTTTACAATATGGATTATATTGCGCCCTTTAAATCTGAACCTAATTTAATCCTTTCCGCCGCATCTGTTGGAAAAAGATGGCCGGGGCGTGAAAAATTAAAAGATTGGATCCCCAAATTTGCCAAAAGATTTGAAAAATTTTCTGATCGAAGGTGGAGCCATTCATTTTTTATTTTTAGAGGTTCAGAATATTTAGGAAAATTTATTGGTTCGATAGGATCAGGAGATGAGAGCATTAGAGAATCCATAGAAATGTTACTTAAAAGAAATAATCCATCTTTGAGGTACCTAGCCTTGAGAACTCTAGAATCTGGTTGGCATGATGATCCGGATACTTTGAAATTATTTCAGGAACATGCTTTAAACGATTCTTATGAATCAGTTCGTTACGGAGCGATTACAATGCTTTCTCGAGGATGGTGGAGAGGAGATATCGAAACTCTAGAGATACTTAAGGTTTGCGCATTAAGAGATAAAGACTTCTCTGTTCGTAAATCAGCAATTCAAGTAATCTCAGCCGCTGGGTCTGATTATTCACAGGTTCTTCCTTTCTTAGGCAACTTGGCAAGATCAGCTACAGAATTTAAAGTTCGCCAGATTGCAGTTCAACAAATTGGAAAGATGGGGGGAAATAATGTTGATGCGTTGGAGTTGCTTAAAGATCGTGCGGTCAATGATACATATTCTGGAGTTCGTGAACTAGCTGTTTCTTTACTCTGCGAACAATGGAAAGACAATCCTACAGTTTTAAGTATATTACGAGAGCGTGTAACCAGAGAGCCAAATCCCACGATTCGGGAAATTATTTACAAAATTTTAGCCAAAAAGGATGCAGGTAATGTATTTTGAAAAATCTTGGTGCTACTTATGCCCTGAGATGCCTGATTTATCATCTCAAAATCATGCGTGAAAAACCAATCGTTTGCAGTCACAAACCCCGTACGATGTACAAGGCCTGCATGCACCGATTTCATTATTACTTCTTGTTGTACTCATATATGTTATGCTACAAATTTGCGTTCATCTGCGTTTATCCTGCGATTTTTTTCCCAAGACCAATCTTTATCTATCTCATTCATCAATTAAAACCCCATGCGCATCGCCCTGAAAGTAGCATACATCGGCACCGATTATCACGGCTTCCAGGTGCAGCCCGATGTTAAGACCATAGAGGGGGAACTCATGAGGGCGCTAACGGAATTAAACATCATCAGTAATCGCCGTGACGCGAACTATATCGCAGCCGGCCGGACTGATAAGGGCGTTCATGCCCTCGGGCAGGTGGTAGCATTCGATACCGATAATCCCGAAGTGGCACAACCACGGGCTATTAACAGTAAACTCCCATCGGCAATATGGACATGGGCAAGAGCGCAAGTCCCTTCTGATTTTGACCCGCGCCGTGATGCCCTGAGCCGGGAATACAGGTATATCCTATGCGGAAAATACAGCATCTCAGCCCTTCGCAGCGCTTCAAAACTTTTAAAAGGGACGCATGACTTCTCAAATTTCGCCACGCCTGATAAGGAAAGAACCTGTAAATGCAAAATAAAAAAAATAAAGATAAGGGTTGAACGGGAATTTACGATTATGGATGTCAGGGCGAATTATTTTCTCTGGCACATGGTCAGGAAAATCGCAACGGCGATGAAAATGGTGGGCTGCGGAGTAAGGGATATTTCCTGGCTTGAACAGATGCTTCTCCCATCCGAATTCACAGAGGGGCTTGAACCCGCTCCCGCATACGGTCTTATTTTGAAAAACGTGGAATACGAAAATGTAGCCTGGATTGAAGATACATACACTAAAAAAATAATATCAGAGAGACTTGAGGAACAATTTTTATGGCATGGAGTCATGGCAGAAATGCTAAGAGAATTAAAGGAAAGCTTCACAGTATAGCATAGTTATGTTACTGGCATTTGAACTTTCAGGCGAGCACGACACCATTCCGAAATCAGAGGTACTTGCCTGTCTTGAAGCATTAGAAGCTGATTTCCATACACATCTCTCACTTGATGGTTGTTTAATCATCGACCTTAAAAACAATGCAGATGAAACCGCTGGAATCCTTTCAGGAAGGCTTGCCATGACACATCATATCATTAAGGTAATGGGCATCGGTGGACCTGATGAAAAGGATATCATGGATCTGGTGAACAGGAACCTTCAGGACTTTGAAGGGACTTACAGCATCCGGGTCAAAAGAGTGAGAGAATATTCCGGGATAAACACGGAACTGATGGAGCGGCGGCTCGGAGGGATTTTCTTTGAGAGGGGTTATCACGCCGACCTTAAAAACCCCAAAAATCAGTTCAGGGTGCTGCTCACTGAGGACAAAAGCATCTTCGGGCGCCTTATCGGTTCGATTGACCGGAGTTCATTCGAAACGCGAAAACCCCATTACAAACCCTTCTTTTATCCCGGCGTCCTGATGCCGCGTGTAGCACGGGCGCTTGTTAACATATCCAAACCCGGATATTATTTATTAGACCCCTTCTGCGGGACAGGAGGGATTCTTGTCGAAGCCGGCCTCATCGGGATTAAAGTCATCGGCGGGGATATGCAGCGAAAATTGCTGCTGGGTGCAAAAATGAACCTTCAGCATTACAACGTCCATTATGCGCTGATGTTCGAGGATGCATGCCGCATGGCTATTCGCGATGAGAGCGTGGACGCCGTGGTTACCGACCCTCCTTACGGCAGGTCAGCAGCAATCAAAGCTTTTTCCCTTGAAGCCCTGCTTACAGGTTCGTTAAAAGAGATTCACCGGGTATTAAAGAGAGGAAAACGCGCAGTCTTTATTTCAGAACGCCCGATTGAGGAATTCGCGAAAGAGGCGGGTTTTAAAATTGTCGAAACCCATATACAGAGGGTGCATAAAAGCCTGACAAGGCGTATTTCAGTTCTTGAAAAATCAGTTTAATACAAAGGAGGGTAGTGGGCAGAGGGGATTATGGTGGTATCTTAAAAAATATTTCTGCCCACTAACATTCGTACATATACGAACGATAGTATTTATAGTTTACTCCGAGAGGAATACGTTTCTTTTTGGGGGAAAAACTTATATTGGGGGTTGGGTTAATGATGTTCAGTGATTGCGGTGGATATAAGAAAAATATTGAATTTAAGAGATATTATTACAATTTTAATTTCTTTTACAGTAGGTTTTTTTGTTGGTCAGTACATTTCATTTGGAAACATTTTGAGTGCGGGTTTTGGGGTGGTTATTACATTGTTTGAAGTGCTTTTTAGATTATTTGAACACCGAGAAAACAACAAAAAAGAGCAAAGAAAAATAGAAGAACAAAAAGCAGAGCAAGAAGCTAAACAAAAACTCAAAGATATTAATGACCGATTAGACCTTATATGCTCTCCAATGGTAAATATAATAAAAACTTTTCAAAAAGAAAGGGGTATTGCTTCGTATAGTTCGGATTCAATAAAAGACACTGGTGAATTAGTACATGCCCTTGATGAATTGGAAGAAAAAATTGAAACGACAACTACTATATATAAACCAGATGATAAAATATGGGAAATAAAAAGAAAAATTTGTGGCTTTAAATCTAATACTAACGATAACTTAAGAACATTTTTGAATGATATTAAAGACATAATGAAAGAACTACAAATTGAAAAGCGAAAATACGAGTTGAGGGTAAATGGCAAATCATAAAGAATATAATAAAGGTTTCAACTATGATGCAACGCAACCCTCCAAGTATAAATTAGGAGTTCCTTAACGCGTCCTCAAATATCTCAAGCCCTTTATCAATCTCATTTTTCCTGATTACCAAAGGAGGCACGAACCTGATAACCGAATCACCTGCCGGAAGCAGTATCAATCCGCAGTCAAGCGCTTTTTTTACTATGATTTCACGCTTTTCAGCCGCAGGAGCTTTATTTTCTTCTACAAGCTCGATACCTATCATAAGACCGATACCGCGCACATCGCCGATTACTGGGTATTTGTCTTTAAGCTCATTTAAGCGTTTGAGGAGATATCTTCCTTTTTCAACAGCTTTTTCCCCGAGTTTACGACTCTCCATGAATTCAAGCGTCGCAAGCCCTCCCGCCGCAGCAAGCAGGTTTCCGCCAAATGTGTTTGCATGTGTCCCCGGAGGCCAGCTCATTATCTCACTGCTTGAAAGCGTGGCGCCAAGCGGTATGCCGCCGCCAATGGATTTTGACATGCACACTATATCAGCCCTGACGTCAAAATTTTCCATTGCCATGAATTTACCTGTGCGGAAGCCCCCGCTCTGGATTTCATCTGCAATCAGAAGCACGTCATTCTCATCGCATATCCTTCGCAGTTCTTTATGGAATTCAGGCGGCGGGACGATGAAACCGCCCTCACCCTGGATTGGCTCCACCACTATGGCGGCCGTATCCTTTGGCGAAAGTTCCCGCTTGAAAATCGTCCTCTCTATTTCACGGGCGCATGAGATGCCGCATTCTGGATATTCAAGATTAAGAGGGCAGCGGTAACAGTACGCGTAATGTGAATGCACGACCCGCAACGTCGGGAAGTGCTCCTTATGCTTTATTTTTGAACCTGTCAGCGAGAGCGCACCCAGCGTCCTCCCGTGGAAAGCCCGGTAGAAAGCCACCATCGAATTCCTTTTCGTGTACCAGAACGCAAGCTTCATGGCAGCCTCGACCGCCTCAGCCCCGGAATTTGAAAGGAACACCTTCTCGTACCCCGTCATTTCACAAAGTTTCTCGGACAGTTTTACAGGGATTTCGGCATAAAAATCCGAGAATCCGCAGTGCACCATTTTTTCCATCTGGGTACATACTGCCTCCTTCACTTTCTTGCAGTTATATCCGATATTCATGACAGCCACGCTTGAGGCAAAATCTACATAGCTGTTGCCGTCAACATCGAATACTGTCGATCCCTCGGCCCTGTCAACCACAAGTTCGTACGCCCGTGTGAGGGACGGCGACGTAACCTTATTATCGCGGTTGATGATTTCCTTTGATTTTGTTGTATTTTTTTTCATATTTTTCCCCTATTCCACATCTATCTGCGCTTTCTGGAGTTTTCCGCTGTAATCGATATAAACAGTTTTTAATTCCGTGAACTCGTCTATCGCAGTCGTCCCGGCCTCGCGCGTTCCGTTCCCGGTTGATTTCACGCCGCCAAAAGGCAGGTGGATTTCTGCCCCAATGGTGGATGCATTGATGTACGTGATGCCAGCGTCGATTTTCTCTATCGCTTTAAAGGCATTTTTTATGTTCCCTGTATATATCGAAGACGATAGGCCATATTCAACAGAGTTTGCTATCCGTATCGCCTCTTCAAGGTCGCAGGCAGTGAGCAAGGAAACGACCGGGCCGAATATCTCTTCCCTGGCTATTCGCATATCGGGGGACACCTCAGAAAATATTGTGGGTTCGAAAAAGTAGCCTGGAAGGGGATGGGCAATCCTTCCCCCAAGCGCAAGTTTTGCGCCTTCATCTTTCCCGATGTCCGCATATTTTGCAATCTTCTGAAGCTGCGAATTATTTATGACTGGCCCGACATCGGTATTTTCATCAAGGCCGTTTCCGAGCCTTAGCTTTTTTGTTCTCTCTATGAGCTTTTTCAAAAGGGCGGGAAGTATTTTTTCATGAGCTATGACGCGGCTTGCGGCTGTGCATCTCTGACCTGTAGTTCCGAATGCGCCCCAGATTATGCCATCGATTGCAAGATCCAGGTCTGCGTCATCCATGACTATAATCGGGTTCTTTCCTCCAAGTTCAAGCGATACCCGTTTCATCTCCTTTCCTGCCTCGCCCAGTATCCATTTTCCCGTTTCAAGCGACCCTGTGAAAGAAACGGCGCGGATTTTCTTATTATGAACAATCGCGCTGCCAACCGTATCGCCTCCGCCAGTCACAAGGTTTAAAACGCCTTTTGGAAGCCCTGCTTCGGTCAATATCTTAACCAGTTCAATTGCCATAATTGGTGTGTCGCTTGCAGGTTTAAGCACCAGCGTATTTCCTGATATGAGAGCCGGCATTACCTTCCATGCAGGTATGGCTATGGGGAAATTCCATGGAGTTATAAGGCCGATAACCCCGATTGGCCGCCTGACCGTCATGCAGAATTTATCCGGCAGCTCGGAAGGCGTGGTCTCACCCAGAAGACGCCGTCCTTCGCCTGCTGCATAATACGCTATATCGATAGCTTCCTGTACGTCCCCGCGCGCTTCCTTCAGTACTTTCCCCATCTCAGTCGTCATAAGACGGGCAAGTTCTTCTTTTCGCTCCTCAAGCATCCGGGCTGCCCGGAAAAGTATCTTTGCGCGCTGCGGGGCTGGTGTACTGCTCCATGATTCTAAAGCTTCTTCCGCGCTGTCCACGGCGCCTTTTACATCCTCATCCGATGCTTTATGGATTTTGCCGATTAACTCAAGGGTTGCCGGGTTGTTATCATCGAATGTCCCGCCATCGCTTGATTTTAACCATTCTCCGTTTATGAAAAGCCTGTATTCCTGCAAAAACCTCACCCTGTATATAAGTTGGAGGCAATGCTATTTTAAGGTTTTTGCGTAAACGAAAAATTATCCGAGCATTTGCTTTGCTTCATTCATAAGAGGCACCCTCATGCCCTCGCTGAACCCATGAGTCCCGGTTGTTACTTCATAGAACTGTTTTGGCTCTTTTGCTTTTTTAAAAGTGTTCTCTGCAAGGTTGATGGGGATTATGTTGTCATTTACAGAATGCATCATCACGAATTTACGGGGAGGAATGGAGCTGAGGTATGTATCAGGGTCTATGGAACGGTAAAACCTGATAAGCGTCTCATCGCTTAAACCCGCAACCTGCGACTCCGTATCATAACCGCTCGTGCTGATACCGATTACTCCGGAAATGGAAGGGTCAAGTGCCGTTGCGATAATAGCAAAACGCCCACCGTTACTCTCGCCAACAATTGCGATTCTTTTTTCGTCAATCCTTGAATCTTGCCTCAAAACATCCACTGAACGCAGGGCATCGAACACCATCTTATGCTCTATCGGTTCCTTGCCATCCTTGAATAAACTATAATCGTATTCCATGTCTACGCCTCCGCGGTTTCGCTGCTCGATGCCAAGACTTGCGTATCCCATATTTGAAAAGATTTCGGCCAGTCCCTGCGTTCCTTCCTTCGGAACTGTGGCGCCGGGAAGAATGATAACCGCAGGCACTTTTTTGTCAGAAGTCGGGATGCGAAGAAGTCCTTCCACTGTATAATCCTTGCTCTGGAAAGAAATTGTTTCAAGAGTGTAGTTGCCGCCCTTTGTGGTATTAAGCACTTTGACATCAACCTTTCCCCGGTTTTCAGGGTACGAAAGAACACCATCCTTGCTCACAGTCCACTTATCACTTCCTTGCGCGAAAGGAAAATAAACAATAGCCAGAAGTAAAACCACGCCGATGATTGCAATAAAAAATTTCGGATTTATGCCTGATTTTTTCTTAATTGCTTTCGATTTCGTCTTCTGCTTGCGCTTTTTTGATTTCATTTTTATAAAAATCTGCGTTCATCCGCGTTTATCTGCGGTTCTAAATTTTTACTTTCCCTTTATCAGCTCAGCAAGCTCAGCCACTCTTTTCCCGAGCGCACGTCCTTCTTTCAACCCGACCTCATCCGAGCCTGCAGCGCCATAGTGCCCGCCTGTCTCAAGCGGGTCGCCAACCACCACCAGCCCTTCTATGAGCATTGCCTGGAGAATCGAGATAAGCGTCGTTTCCTTACCGCCTGTCCTGTGCGCGCCCGTGACAAATGCCGCCCCAACCTTATTGACCATCTTTTTCCTTACAGTTACGGATTCATCAAAGAACTTTTTGAGTTCGGCTGCCATTGACCCGAAATAAACCGGCGAGCCTGCTATGATGCCGTCGTATTCTGGAAGTTCGTTAATATCTACTTCATCAACGGATTTTATTGTAGGCTTTCCCCCGCCTTCGCGTACGCCTTCGGCGACCGCCTTTGCAAGCTTTTCTGTGTTGCCTGCTCTTGAATAATAGACTACGAGAATATCTGACATAAGGTATTGTTATATTTGGAAATCAATAAAGATTTCGATATTACAGAACGCAAGCAAATCAGATCACCAGAAAAATAATTATCTATCATTAGTTGTCAAAGTGATTTATCAGCATTAAGCCTAAAAAAGGTTAACTACGATTTACCTGCAACTTTGAAGATATAATCAGCTGGCTGATAGCCTTGAACCTGCAATCGCAGCGTTACGTTTGTACTCGTGATATAATGCTGCGCACTATCTGTAAACCCATAGCTGCTGCCCATCTGATTAAGAACGAACGATTTTTCGTAAAGAACCTGGCCATTGCTAACGATTTGTGCTGTTATGAAAAGGGGGTTTGTTTGCCCGTTAGTGATAGAGACTGTCACTCCTTGAAGCGAATAATTTCCAGGTTCCAGGTATACAGGTTCTATGTTCTGTGTATCCACGTAAACGGGAGGCTTTTCTCTGGGAGTTGTCGGCGGTGTAGGTGTAGGGACAGGTGTCTGTGATACGGTGACCTCGGAAAGCGGTGTAGCCGAAGGTGAGGTGATTGATGTCTCTGAAGGAGTTGGTGTGGGATTAGTGGGCTGTGTTGTTGGAGCCGGTGTAGCCTGCGGGCCTCCGACACATCCTGAAAAGAGAGCCGCCAGAAGAATGATTATCAGTATAGTAGATTTTAATTTCATAACAGACCTCCTATGTCAGCTTTCAATGTTATTGTCCCAATAGGTACTACAATATATTTGAGGACACCCCAATACGCTACCCCCACAATCCAGTCTATAATTACCCAATTAGGGCAAGGGTTTTATTAAATGGTGCTCAAATACTCCACCATTGCGGACTTTTTCTTTAATATTATCTAATGTTTTGCAGCATAAATATTTTGTGGTGTGGATTTACTAATTTTTGAATGCTGTTGCACTATAACAGTATCGACTCGCAGTTACCACGAGCCAGTTTCTAACGTACTATTTAACTTTTTGAGTGTGGATTACCTTCTCCTGACAAGTAAGAAAGCAGCCAGCAGTACCCCGATTGCATAGAGGGCTTCGAACGCGGGTGCTTTTGGCGTTGCCGTCGGAGCGCCTGAAACTACCACATAAAGCCTGAACAGGCGTGATGGCGCGGCACACGGTGGTACAGCCTTCCGGCAGGCAGGATCCCCGACTGCTGTCAATGTCGCATTTCCCGGGATGTGCGCCCTGTAAATCCCCTGGGCGCCCCTGACAACCAGCACATTCACTTCGCGGCTGATTACGCTCTGGTCGTCGATTGAGATATTCCAGTCATATCCTTCTCCGAGCTTGAGCAGGAAGGTCTCATCGACCTTGAGCGTGATAGTCTTGCCATCATCATCAAGCGTGACGGTTCTGGCTGCCGGCGTGGTTTGTGCCGGTGTCGCCACAGGGATCTGTGCCAGAACAGGGTGGATGAGCGTAAATAACAGGACAGCAAAAGCCAAACCCACGATTGTATATCGTTTCATAACTAACCTCCTTATTGATAAGATATGAAAGGTGTTGATTTTTTTAAAGGTTTCGATAACTACACAATTACTACGTGATAAGAAAATGGTTTATAGTTTCCTATACTTAAAAAAAATAAAAAAGACTAACTCACAAACTTCGGCGAGAAATACTTCTTGATAACAGTATCGCACTTCTCGCAGGTTATCATGAGCCAGTCCCCTACTTCCTGCTTATCATAGTTGTCAAATATGGATGCACCGCAGTTGGGGCAGACATAATATTCCTTGAAATAGTAATTATAGAACTCCGGGCATCTCTCAAGCCAGTTGATGGTCTGGTGCAGTCTTTCAAGATACCTCTGCTTCCCGCCCTCCGCGCCTTTTTGCAGTTCCTCATTTACATGCTCTTCCATGTGCTTGATGTGGCGCTTGCTGTTTTTTCTTATCCTCTGGTAGTCGCTGATATATTCTTTGCCGTGCTCAAGATATTTCTGGTATCCTGATTTATTATTTGAGCCTTCCCTTAGCGTTCTCAGGAAATATTCGCTCATCAGGTCTTCCATGAGGTCGGCGCATTCTGTACATATATTGTAACCCCTGTAGTTCTTTGAGTCCTGCACACCTTTGCATATTTTGCAGGTTTCCATGTTCTCACCCTACAAGCACTGGTTTGGTAGCCTCACGCGTGAACATTATGGGATACAGGTTGAGCACCGACAGCAGGTCTCCCTTTTTGATCTCACCCGATTCCTGCCCCATGACATAAGCCACATTGATGGTTCTGTCGGTTTCCACCGGAGCCGGCCCTTCTCTTGCCCCGACCTTTATGACCGAAACGACTGGATGGTGGCTGAAAGCGCAGGGCATTGCAAGCATATCTTTCTGTACCTTGATATCCTTTACCCTCACGCGCTCAAGTTTCCCCGCTCCGATTGTAACATCCTCATCCGCGATTACCATCTCCCATTTTGCTCTTGTAGCTATGGTAAATTCATATGGCGATGCCTTCACTTTTCTTCTGTTTACCTTCCCGTTGTCACGGGAAACCACGTTTACGATTTCACTCATAATGGTTTCACCTTGATTTATAATATTTTTAATAGTACTTATAGTTTATCATGTTTAATCATTATAATAATTAATCATGATATTTAATAATTGTGTTATAAAATATACTGTCTGGGATTATGCGAAGCTCGCAGAGACAAATAAACGAAACTTTAATTACCACGTAATGACTTTCAACAACCTTCGCTCCGATAGTGTAGCACGGCCAATCATGTCAGACTCTCACTCTGACGACTGGGGTTCAAATCCCCATCGGAGCATAAATTTACCAGTAAAATTTATATAGTTTGCTTACCCATTGTTACCTGAGGTCAGCCAATGGGCAAGACAGATACAATTAAGCAGCGGTCGATTTATGTTTATCTCCCAAATGAAGAGATGAAGACGCGCTGGAAGGAAGCTGCATTAAAGAGATGTACATCGGTATCAGATTTTATCGTTCAGAATATAGAGGATTCTCTCAACAGTCAACAAGATGACGACTACCGATCAAGAGCAAAGCTGGCTGAAGAGCTTGAGCGGTCAAAAAATGAGTTGATAATTGCAGAGGAGAAGGTTAGGCGCCAGGATATACTGCTTCAGAGGTATGAGGAAGAATTACGAGAATATCGAGCAAAGTCATTCACAGAAGCCGGGTTCAGAGGCTCACGTAAATTCAACGAAGAACTCATAAAGCTCCTCAGAACGGGAAGAATTTTGGCAGGTGATGAAATTATAGCGCGTCTGGGATTGAAACCTACCGAGACGGAAGCTATCAAGGCTGTTTCACAGCAGCTTGAAGGTCTTGAAGGGTACGGCCTGATAAAGCTTACAAGAGGGGGCTGGCAATGGACAGAAAGGCAGTAGATATCGCAGACGGCAGTCAGTATCCAAATGAGCGAATCGTGAAAGACTTTCTGCAAGACGCACAAGCCCAGGGCATAGATAAAAGAACTCTCCAGACGTACCGGTCGTACTTGAAATTCTTCATGTTGCAATCAAAGAAATCCCACAATCTGGTTGATAAGAACGATCTGAAGAGCTTTCTTTTAATTTTGAAAGATCGAGGCCTTTCGCCAAGTTCAGTCAACGGTTATTTTGCGGCATTAAATAGCTTTTTTGATTATTTGGAGGAAGAAAAAATTATTCCTGTCAACTTCGTTCCCTCATTCAGGAGGCGATACCTTAAGAACATCCTGAGGGATGTCAAGAAAGATGCCTACAATTCAAGACGGCAGCTTATAAGTGTTGAAAAGATGCGGGAACTTATTAACTCGACACTAGATCCAAGGGACAGGGCGATCATGGTTTTGCTTGCAAAAACCGGGATAAGAAGAAATGAACTTATAAATATAGACTTGGAAGATATAGATTGGGATATAATGTCAATCACTCTCAAAAAAACACCAAAAAGGACAAATCTGATAATTTATTTTGATGAAGAATGTGCGCGTGTCCTCAAAAGATGGCTGAAATTAAGGGAGGAAATCAATGTTGATCCCAAGCAAAGAGCGGTTTTCATAAATCAGGAAAATGAGAGGCTTAAAAGAAATGGCATATATTCAATGGTCATCGGATATGCTAAAAGGATCGGAATCCATAATCCAAAGAGTAAAGATATAAATGTTAGATTTACGACCCACTGTTTCAGACATTGGTTCACGACTCATCTGCTGAGCAATGGCATGAGCCGTGAATTCGTTAGTGAACTAAGAGGCGATAGCCTTAATGAAACGATAGACATATATAATCATATTAATAAAAGTGACCTAAGAGAGGCATATTTAGCATATATACCAAAATTATATATCTAGTTATATACATCATTTGTTTTATGATAGGTATTTCAATTATCTAGCGTATAAAAAATTGACAATGGCGGCGAAGGCATTAAATTTGTTTTTTATTATTGTTTTTTTGAAATGCTTTAATTGTTTCCATAATTGCATTTTCGGGAGCGGGATTATTTTTTTTCATAAATATCCAAGCACCTTCATAAATAAGTTGATTATATAGATTATTGGCGAATTGAGTTGTCGAAGTCGAGTAACTGTCTCTCACAATATCTTTGGTATACCTTATCACAACTTAATAGGTTATATATTTCTCCAATAACATGAACTTTAAAAAAAGGATTGGGATCAATTTTATGTTCTCCAGAGATAATTTTTTCCCAGGTTTCTAAAGCATCTTCTTGTAATTCGAATGAATCTACGACAGATTTCAATTGGGACTGCATTTCTATTAGTTCACTTATATTTTTATTTAAAACAGCTTCACTGAATGAGATCGAATTTTGAAAACAGTTATCAAGCCACTTTTTTTCTTTTTCATTCAATTTGAGTCCCATATGTATGCATGCTTCTTCAAACATACTCATTAATCCAGGAATAATTTTGTGATAATATTCAGTACTCATTAATTTTTGAATCTGGTTATCATTGAATATTTTGAATAATACTGCCAAAGTTTCAATGCTTTCATTCATTCGATAAGCAATTAATTTACCACGCTTTTTACCTTCCTTTTCATCCAGAATTATGATTCCATATTCGAGTGGCACCTTCAAATGTTTTGTCAAATTAGTCCGGTCTATATTCAGGGACTTGGAGATTTCGATTTCAGATTGAAGTTCATTTGCAGCAGCAATTTTCAGTATAATATCTGCCCGACGTTCTCGATTATTTCCCAATATTTTTTTTGTTATTTCTTCATCAATCATGCAAATCAATCTTCTTTGAACCTTAAAGATGTAACCATCAGGCTTGTCATATATTATATTAGTAATTATTTAAATAAAAGTGTGAGAAACGTGTGAAAAATACCTATTCCCGGTTTATCTTATAACAGGGGCCCATAACACGCGTACCTTTTTCTTGGGCATAGTTCCATGAACTAATCTCCGCAGAATGCTCCTGTCAAGTTCCTGCCGTTTTCAGCCTTTGTCGGTACTTGTTAGTTATATTCAAGGCTATGCGCTTTGTTTTGTTTTCTTGATATAAATATAGCGGCTTGACTACTAAGGGGCGAAGTATAGAACATAAGTACAGGTCTTTGTAGCAGTTTCGAAATGAAAGTGCAACTTTGTATCGGTTTTCCATGAAACTGCAACAATGTATCACTTAATTTTTATACTACGTGAAAGATATATTAACTGACACAGCCTTTGCGGAATACATGATCGCAATAACCATTGAACTTTCACTTTGGGAAGAAGTTGTCGGGGTCGTTCATTATATAGATGCGGACGGCCTTCTACAAATAGGGGATATCACTGTAGCCCTTAACGACCCAGTCTTCTGCAAGAAACTAGGAAATAAGAAGGGGACTAAGATTGGGATCCTGAAAACTGAAACGGGTTACTTATTCAGAGGATTGTAATTGATGACTGATCACAAGACCCAATTTACACTGGAACAAGCAATTGAATCTAAAAATAAACAGAGAGTCATAGAAGCTGGGATACCCCTACAGAATGAAAAAATCTCTGAATCAGTTGAATCTTCAGTTACTGGGCTAAAATCAACTGGACATCAAATAATAGAAAAAGATGTAAAAGTGTCAAAGGTTACCAAGCAAGCGTCGTTAATAAAATTTGTAACAGAACAGAAGAAAGTTGAGCCTCCAGAAAAGGAGAAACATATCGCTTGGCCAGAGATTCCCAAGGCAGAAGAGCTTGAACATCACATAAAAGACCAAAACGCTATTGATATTAAGGCAACTGAGCATAGCGATGTGGAATCAGATAGAAGCGGGTCATGGGTAAATAATCAAGTCGAGGTTTTTTCTGACATAATAGAACAGAAATCTGTCGAACCACAAGTAATGGAGCAGCTTAAAACCGAACCACAGATTTCAAAGAAGGAAAAAACTGGACTTGAGATAACTTGACAACTCCGGTGTAAAATTCCCCACTTTCTCCGGTTTAAATTTCCCCACCCTATTATAAAGTTTCCTCTCAACTGTCAAATTTTCTAACAAGAAGTAAACCTCATTTTCGTGGAATTGTCAACCC
>CABMII010000152.1 GCA_902386255.1 uncultured archaeon | reverse complement strand
TTGCCCTTTTACTTGATAAATGACTTGGTTTTATGTGGAAGCGATTTATGGCGGTTGATTTGTTACCAGATTGTTCTGGTTCTCGTCGTGAAAAATTACAGAATCACTGAATTTTTGGATTGTGCCGGATGAACTTGGGAAGAAATATGAAAAAAGTGAAGGTCTTGATTTTAAGAAATACTCTTTCTTAAGCGCCAATTAAGTAACACTCACAGCGATTCTATTTACATCTGCTCAATCTTCTTAACACTCATCATCGGGTAATCCAGTCCCTCATCATACGCCAATTCCACCGTAGCTATGACATTTTTATACAACACCTGCAAACTCACATGCAGCATCCTTCCTTCAAGTTCGCAGTACCCGAACTTCGGATTCTGTTTTTTTTCGACCATCTCGCGGTCAATGGAAACACTCACGCTTCGGACATGGGGCTGGACTCCGATGCTGTCCTCTATTATTCTTTCAAGACCGTCAACAGTATCGGCATTTATTGGCGTTCCTGCAAACTGGTGGTACAGCGCGCCGAGCTTGATGCCGGCTTCAAACACTGCTATATCGCGTTCATTAATTTCTGGCATAATATCTCCTCCCGAGCGGGCTCAGGATGTAAGCAAAAATCATAACAAACAGTAGCAATGACGACTCTTTTACCAGCGCCGGATAACCCAGATAAAAAACCGCAATATCAAAAACAAGTACTACAGACATTGGCGCAAGGATAAGAGGTTGTTTCAATTTTGGATAATCTATCGTGCTTGCCATTAGTAATGATATGACGACAAGAAGAACTGCAAACGTATAAACGAAATATGGGATGTAATCCTTTATCAGAAGAAACAGAGCAACAACAAACCCTCCTGCCGTTATGGGAATGCCTTCAAATCTATCCTTTTTCCCTGCGACATTGAACCTGGCAAGGCGCAGTATGCCGCAGGCAAGGAAAAGACCTGAAAAAACCCATGCCGCGGTACCGGTAAGGAAAACGAACGCTAAAAGCGCGGGCGCAGCTCCAAAGGCTATCACATCCGCAAGGGAGTCAAGATTCGCGCCAAGAACCCCGAATCCTGAGTAACGCGCCACCGCACCGTCAGCGCCGTCTGCTATTACGGCAATGAGAATCAGCACAAGTGCGCTATCGAACTGTCCCCTGACAGTCATTATTATCGAGGCAAATCCGAGGAGCGCATTGATAAGCGTAATGACATCCGCAGGTTTTATAAGTTTCAGGATGTTTTGTCCCATTCTTATCTCCTTATTTCCCCATTATTTTCTCTTTTCTCATGGCGATTATCGTGCATCCGGCTTTGACTTTGTCATTCATTTTGACGATAAACACATAACCTTCGGGAATTATTACATCCACACGCGAGCCAAAACGTATCATCCCGATGCGCTCTCCCCTTTTCACATGACTTCCCAGGCTGATGTACGAGACGATTCGCCGCGTCAGGACACCCGCTATTTGTGTCAATTCAAGAACACCGGCATCAGTATTGATTACGATATGGTTTCTCTCATTCACAAACGAATCCTTATTGAAGGCGGGAATATAGCCGCCAGGCTTGTAATCGATATTCGTTACAGTACCCGCAAGAGGCGCCCTGTTCACATGGACATTATGAATGTTCATGAAAATGCAGATTTTCTGGTTTTGTATGGATATCACCCTGCCGTCGGCTGGAGAAACTGCATCATCTTCATCTCCGAGCGGGGAACGCTCCGGGTCGCGGAAGAATATAAAAAAAAAGAGCGTCAGAATTGCGCCGAAAATGAATGCGATTAAGAATATATAAAAAACCAATCCCGTGGAACTTGTTGAGATAAGTCCCATAGCGAGGGTAAGCAGCAGCATTCCACTTATCCAGGATAACGAACCCTTAGCAGGCATGCCTGAAAACCCCCTTTACAAGGTTCATGATGCCGTCAATCATGTCGATGATTTCGGGAAGTAATTTCAGGACTGCATAGGCAATTCCGAATAACGCAACAAGGGAACCGGCTTTTGCTATCACCGTATGCGCAATATAAAAACTCGTTTCAGGATCGCCAAACCATGTCATCCCGTAAGCATCCACAACAAAGACGTTCCTTATCAGATTCAATCCGTATATTACCGGGACCGAAACGAGAAATGCAAGGGCAATCCGTTTGAATGGCGCGCTGGCGCTTGCGATTATCCCGATAAACAATGCAATGCTTTCTATTGCCGTGCATGCAAGGATTATTTCGACCCTGTAGCCATTGACAGCAATCAGGTTCCAGTCCAATCTCGTGATCGTTACCCCGAAAACCGAGCCAAGCCAGACGGTTTGATTAGCTACGGTTGAAATTATCCACGTATTCATTTCCGGGATTTCCGCAAAGGCAAAATATGAAAGCCCGCCTATGGAAGCGGCGGTGGTCATCATAAATATGGAGGAAACGGTGCTTATACCATTAATGTCCCCAAGAAGGCTTTTGTCCCGCCGTATTAGTATAAAACCAATAAAAACACAGAAAACTGCTGCAAGTACGGTCAGGGCTACATTGACATAATCCCCCACTTCATAATAATGTGACCACTGTAAAACCCAGTGGACTGAAAATAGCATCCAGCCGGTGCCTGTAAACGGAAGCTTGAACTTATTATTGCGGGGGATAATCGAGGCTATTACAAGCAATCCGAGTGCCACCCAGATGATGTTTTCTATCATATTGCGCTACCTTAAACCAGTGTTTTTATCAATGAAGAGATGTCTTTTATCTGAAATTTATTTTTTTTCGTCAGAATATCCTCTACAAGCTTATTAAATCTCTCGTTGTCCCTGATTTCACGAACGAACGCTTCCAGAACCATATCGTTTGATAGAAACCGGGAAAGCCTGGCAAGCGTTGAAAAATCGAAATCTTTTTTCCAGCGTTTTTCGTAGCTGCGAAGTGCGTTATTTCCTGAAATGGCGCCGGATAGTACCTCTGCTGCAATTTCCCCTGAACGACGTGCATAAAATATCCCCTCGCCCTCAAACGGGGACACGAATCCTGCGGCATCGCCTGCAAGAAGAAATCTATTTGAGAACGTTTTTTTAGCAGGTTCAAGCGGTATCAAACATTTCTCGCCTGGAATATCCGGGTAACCGTTCGATGACGAAGTGCCTGTGAGCACGTGGTTCTTTTTCGGCACGCTCCACGAGTAACCGCCTTGCATCAGGTTCATTTCAAAATAATCATCAGGTTCTACATTTTTTTTCTGCTGCACACAATAGGCATACTTCTTCGCACCGCCATAAAGACGACTTAAATCCGACATGCCTGACGCGACAATCACATAATCTGCGGCTATTTGCTCCTTTGTTGTCCTGATTGCAAGAGAGGTGCCATTTTCCTCTAACAACAGGGCCATGTCTTTTCTCAGTTCAGCCCCGGAATTTACGGCTTCATCAAGGTTAAAGGAATCAAAGGCTCCACGGTCTATGGAATACTCAACCGATTCCTTATATGTTATTTCTGCCCTGATATCGCGAAACGAGAGCCTGACACCCTTCAACTCCCTTTCTACATAAGCATCATCTATCTCGTATTTCCTGGCATATTGGGCTGTCAGGATACCGGCACATACTTTTTTTTTATCGCGCGGGTCTATTATAATGATTTTATGGCCGAGTGAAGATAGCTTTTCTGCTGCGAAGGAGCCGGCAGGTCCCGCGCCTATGACCGCGACTTCATATCTCATGTGTAGCCCTCCCTGTTATTCCACCCGTCAGTATATACGCAGCATCGAATGCAAGAAGGATTAATAAAGCGTTCAACTCCATCATATTCAGGATAACAAGCGCCAGTACCCCAAGCTTCAGGATTAACCTGTAATCGAATACAGGCTTCATGAATTTCGGCGTTTGTAATAAATCTCCTATTTCATCAAGGGCAGCAAGCGCCGCTATTGGCAGTACGAGAGGAGAGAGTTTTATTCCGTACAGGAAAATCACGGCAAGTATTGCACCAAGACCTGAATAATGGCCGATGCTGTCTATCTTGCCAGTTATCAGGCTCCCGAGGACGATGCCGCCGAAAAGAAGGGTGGCACCGGTATCGGAAATCATCAGATAGCCCATCAATAACCCGTAAGCAAGCCCGGCGGGTATTGCGTAAAGGCTACGGGCAAGGTTTTTATCTTCAATATCATCGGTCAGCTTGATTAATGAACCTGAAAGGAGACTTATAACCAGAAGCGTAAGTAAAGACACGCGCCAAATGCTACTTTGAGGAATTAAATAGCTTTCTATCAGGAAATTAATTGTGCTAACTTAAGATATAGAAAGGCGAAGTAATCAATTTCATTTTGGGGGCGCAGTCCATAATTATTACAGCAGGGGTTGTTTGAAGATGATGAAAGGAAGCTATTACAACCTCTGCTGAAACTATTATCCTTTTCTATAAACTCAATTCAACAGCGACTTCATGACTAATTGCAGGATAAATCCTGGCAGGAACCTTGAATTGGTTCGGGATTCGAGGCTCTGCATCGACTAGTTCAGTTACTTCTTTCAATCTCTGTAACAAATTTTTCCCATTCTCTGTTAACTCATAGCTGTCAAGGTCTGGATTGCAATTTGTTATAAAGCCATCGGCTATAAGAAAATCAAAATATCTCTTGAAATTTCTCCAGTCAAGATTTGCCCTGTGCATTATTCGTGTCTTTTTTATTTTTCCCTCTTGCTTGGTTACTTTAAGAATATCCAAGATTATTTCCCATCTGCTTCTTTCCTTTTTCATTAATACTCACCCTACCTATCCATTTTGATATAGATACTACTCTCACTTGTTGTTTTTCTGTACTTTGCACATCATGCGTTTTAATCCATCTTATCCATTTTAATTTTCTTTTTTCATTCTATTTCGGTTCCCCAGGTTTGTCGAAAGCATTTTGCTACAAACCAAACTAATAATGGATGGTTCCTTTTAATAACTATAGCAAGTAAGAGCATAGAAGCACATCAAATAATAAAGCAGTAGGAATGAGTTATAATTATCAGCGTAACTCATTAACCTAAAGCTGCATGGAGTTGGACGCAAACGGTTCTATTTCTATCAGTGAGTCTTCCTCGGGCTATTATTATATGTGTTTCATCTGGGAGTGCTTTAATTTTATCTACGAGTTCTTGCCCATACTCTTTTGCTATCTCGATTTCGAATATTTTTTCTTTATTTATTTTTTTCATATCGTTTTTCACCTTTTTCATTTTATACATTTTAAGTAATGATGGTTTAAATAACTATAACAAATCAAAGCACATGCTAACGACATATGCTAAAGGCACATTCAAAGAGGAGCAAGCAAAGTGAGATTCTTGAACAAAACATTTAAAGCCATATTAAAGGGCAAAAGGTAAAATAAGATATCTGGGGATTATGATTGAAGGAGACTGCCCTTTGCCCAATTTAATATTATTAATACCAATTTAAATAGCCATAGGTAGTATGAGCATATGTTACAAGCACACCAGATAATCAGAAGAATCATACACTTTTTGAGAATCTTGTTTGTCAAATGAAGTAAAGTTAATAAAATAATGAATGTTATTATACAATAATTTTTGATAGATATGTATTTTCATAGCCGAAACATATAAAAATCTATAAGCCTGGTTTCCGGCTGTTTTTAGGTAAATCCTATTGATGTATTGGATATTAATACAACTATTGACATTAATTATAGGGATTTTATGAAAAAACTTTATGAAAGTTTTATCAAAAGAAGAGGTATGCGCAGCATACCCCAACACTGCGCAAGCCGAAGTTTCGGCTTTCAAAGGACAAGTATGCAAAGCATACCTGAACACCACGTAAACCAGGGTATCGTTTTACGTGGACACCGTATAAAGCGAGGTGGCGCTTTATGAATATATTAAGGCGAGGTCGTCTCCAGGTCAAACAGGATGAAGACATAATGCGTTTCACATCGTCAATGGAAGCGGACAGGCGGATATTTGATGCTGATATTGAAGTGGATAAAGCCCATGTTGTTATGTTAAAAGAGCAGGGCATCATAAAGGACAGCGAATGCGCAACCATCCTCTCGGGTCTTGAAAAGATTCAAAAAGAGGGGATTTCCGCTCTTGATACTTCGTATGAAGATGTCCATATAGCCCTTGAAGCCAGCCTTATTGAACTTGTTGGCGAGGATACGGGAGGGCGTATGCATTCGGGGCGCTCGCGCAACGATGAGGTCGCAACATGCATACGCATCGCGCTGCGCACGGAACTTGTATTTCTTTTAGAGGAAGTTCACGCCCTTGCCGCGGCGCTTGTCAAAATTGCTGAAGAACACCGTGAAACCATCATGCCCGGATACACCCATACTCAGCATGCCCAGCCAACCACGCTGGCCCATCACATGTTGGCGCATGCAAACGCGCTTTTGCGCGACATCGAGCGGATAAAAGGGGCTTATATCCGCACAAACCTGAACCCTCTCGGCGCTGCCGCTTTTGCTTCAACCGGCTTTCCAATAAGCAGGGAGAGGACAACGGAACTCCTCGGGTTTGACTCTGCACTTTTGAATTCCATGGATGCTGTAAGTACGCGCGATTTTATGATAGAAAGCTTATGCTCTTTTTCCAATTTGATGACGGATTTAAGCCGCGTTGCTGAAGAATTTGTCCTCTGGAGTTCATCAGAATTCGATTTTATCGAGCTTGATGACAGGTATTCATCCACATCGTCCATAATGCCTCAAAAGAAAAATCCCGATATCGCTGAACTTTTGCGCGCAAAGACGGGAACGGTTCACGGTGCACTCATTTCAGTTTTAACTATCTGTAAGGCGCTTCCGTACAGCTATAACCGCGACCTCCAGGAAGCTACCCCTCACCTCTGGCGCGCCACCGATACCGTTCGCTCCTCGGTTCGTATGGCTGAGGGAATAGTTGCGACTATGAAAGTCAGGAAAGAAAAAATGAAAAGCGCCGCGGAAACCGGGTTCATGACAGCAACCGAGCTTGCAGATACCATTGTGCGCACAACAGGTCTTCCCTTCAGGACTGCGCACCACATCGTGGGCGCAAGTGCAAAGACAGTAAAAACCCCGACTCTTTCAGGGCTTGATGAAATCTCCCTGAAAATTATCGGCAAAAAATTAAGTGAGATGGGCCTGTCCGAAAAAGCCGTTAAGAAAGCTCTTGAAACCATGGAAAATATCAAGAAACGCGAAGTAGAGGGAGGTCCAGCCCCGAAAGAAACAAACCGCCAGATAAAAAAGATGAGAAGTGCACTTGCGGCAATCGGGAATGATATTAATGGGATTCGAAAGAAACTTGACGAAGCAAGAGAAAAACTAAATCTTGCAATTGGCGAGGCTGCATGAATGAAGAAAAAACAGAGATAACAGCCGAAGAAAAAAAAGAAGAAAATAAGACCCCCCAGCCACAGCCAGACAGCAAGCTGGCATTTTGCGTGTCGCTTCCGAAATCAGGCGGGAGACCCTTAAAATTAACAGGTGAAAACCCGCATGAATTCATAGAGTTCCTTAATGACTCTTCCATAGCATGGCTGAATTTTCCGGTAAGCGATATAACAAAGGATGCAGAAATTATCTCAATGTCTCTTGGCTTCAGTTCATCCCTTGTTCCCACGCTCCTCTCAAATTATCTGTCGGCTTACGAAGACCGAGATACGGAAATGGGATTAATGCTCCCAGCAGTTATGGTTAATAAATTTGATGTTCTTATAAACCCGATATTAATCCTGATAAGAAAAGACCTTATCCTTACAATCCACGATGAGAAAGTGAACAGGCTGGTGCGTTTTTCACGTTATGCCGACGCCTTCATGAGAAAAATCAAACCCACACTTATTGAACAGGATAAATTGAGCATAATTCTCACAAGGATAATTGATGAAAATAACAGCAAGAATTTTGACCACCTGCGCGAGATCGAGTCATATGGTGATGAACTCAGCCAGATTCTCATGGACCCTAAGACCCCAAGAGGCATAATTGGCCCTGAAATCCATAAAATGAAACATGCATTGATAAATTACCTGGATACGCTCTGGGCGACTCTCGATGTTCTGAATTCTCTCCGCCACGGAGATGCAGAACTCATAACCGACAGCCCCAAATTACTGGCGCGCCTCGGGATTCTCTCTGACGACGTCAACAGGCACATAGCGCTCAGCGAACATATGTCCGAGGTGCTGGCTTCGGGGCTTGAAGTGCTCCAGAGTATCTACAACAACCAGCTCCAGGTTTTAAATAACAGGCTCGCCCTTGTCATGACATGGCTGACTATACTGGGGACAGCCGTGTTAGTGCCCAATACCCTTGCTACGGTTTTTAGCAACCCTGCATTCAATATGGGACCTGCTGATAAAACATGGTATTCCCTGCTCCTTATTTTTTCCACGATACTTGCTACATGGGCCGCTTACTGGTGGATAAAAAAGAAGGGATTGATGCCCTTCAAAGTGGACTGATTACTTCTTTTTATTCAGTAAATTTGAGACTAAAAGGATGACCAGCATCAGTACAACAATTAAACCAAGTACCAGGAGCATTGAAGAAACAACTTCTTGTAAAGCGCTTTTTGCCGGGGTTTCCTTAATTCCCGGAGTTCCAGTTGGCGTTGGAGTTGGCGTAAATGTTGGGGTCGGTGTGGTTATGCCCGTGGCAGTTGGCGTAGGAGTTGGCGACGGTGTAGTCACAGCAGGTTTTTGCAGGTTCAATACCCTCATAACCTGTTTTCCCTGGGGGTCAATGTCTACATAAACGATTTTACTCCCATCCCTGCTCCACATTGGATCTATCTCCCTGAAACCATCCGTATAAAGAAGTTTTTTCCCTGAACCATCCGGGTTAATGATAAATATTTGCTGCCCGCTCGACGTTGCGGTTTCATAAGAAACATACACGATGCCATCGAGACCCCAGTCTGGGTCAGATTTTTTAATTCCATCAAAAGTAATCTGCTTTTTGCCGCTGCCATCTGCATTGGCTGTGAAGAGCTGTTCGATATATGTACTGTCATATGAAACATATACAAAGGAGTTCCAATCCGGGCTCCACTCCGGGTTCCACTGGCGGAATGAATCATTTATTAGCTGCTTTTTCCCGGTCCCGTCAATATTGACCTCGTATATCTTTTCATTTGCTGCCGCATCAAATGAAGTAAATAGTACCGTCTTTGTCTTGGGGTTCCATGAAGCGCCGCCAAGGGCTGGCGGCTTGTCCTCCGGTGCTCTTCCCTGGCGGGTTCCATCATCGAGGAGTTTTCTCAAACCAGAGCCATCAGGTTTTACAAGAAAAATTTTTTCCAACCCGTCAGTGTCATAGGAGATAAAGGAAATGTCAGTATCAAACCACGCCACGCCCCATTTTTTATTAGTGGTGTTAGTGACCTTTTTTTCCCCGGTGCCGTCAACGTTTATCGTGAAAATCTGTTGGTTTCTGGAATCATCGTAAGCAACATAGGCTATGGAATTGCCGTCTGGGCTCCAATCAAGGCTCACTAACGCGCTTAATGTGTTATTGGTATGGATAACGGAGGAACTCACGATATTCAGGTCAGCCGATACAGGAACTGAAAATAATGATAACAATGCCAGGTAGATTAAAATGTATGATACTTTCATAATGCCCAACATATAGTATCTATACACAATGATAAATGTTACGATGCCGGGCATATAGGGCTGCCGCAGGAATTATTTGATAAAACCGGTGTTTCACTTGAGACCTGCACGACGATAGTTCCAGCGATTATTTCGGGATGCTCTGAAGGGGATGATGGCATGCATTTTTCATGATTTGGAGCTAATTTGGACATAATTCTGGAAAAATATTATTGGATAGAGAAAGAAAAAAACAGAGCTACAGGATAATTGCTATCCTGGGAGGAAAAACGGTATGGAAAAAACGGCATTAGGTGTAAAATTTCTAAAAGCAGCTTTGGTATATTTTGTTGTCGGCGTCACGCTGGGAGCAAGTTTTACCATAAAGCCTGTTCATGACTTAATCACACTATCGGACATGTTCATGGCCGCCCATTCACACATCAATCTTCTTGGATGGGTGAGTTCCGCGGTTATTGGTGCAATTTACATATTGCTTCCGGGAAACCTTAATAAACCGCTGCACAGCGAAAGATTAGCAAACATAAGCTTTTGGCTGTTCAACATAGGCGTAGTTGCCATGTTCATCCTGCTGCTCATTTCAGGCTACACTGAGGCATCCCTCGTAAAAGCCGGAAACAAAGAAATGGTAGATGCCGCAACCGGGCCTTACATGATGCTGATAATGGTATTCGGTTTTGTCATAATCATTGGAGTTTATCTATTTGCATATAATGTTTACAAGACCCTGAGTTCAAAAACTTGAGAGAAGTTTATGGAAACCTTCAAAGCACTATTTCGCCCGTTAAAGATTGGTAGCCTTACTCTAAAGAACCGCATCACGCTTGCCCCCATGTTCCTGTGTTATGCTAACCCGGACGGGACTGTTTCTGAAAAGATGATAGAATTTTATGCAAGAAGGGCAAAGGCGGGCGTATCGCTGCTTGTTATTGAGGCATCGGCTATTGATGCCAAAGGAGCCGGCTTTTCAAGAATGATACGGGTTGACGATGACAGTTTTATTTCAGGGCTTGGCAGGCTGGCAGGGGCGATTAAAGATGCCGGAGGATATGCGATTCTCCAGATATATCATGGCGGAAGATATGCACTTCAGCCAGCTGCCCCCTCGCCTGTTGAAACTTACCTCACTCCTGAAACGAAGATTATCCCCAAAGAGATGACACGAGATGAAATAAAAGACGTGAGAAATAAGTTCGGTGAGGCTGCAAAGAGGGCAAAAAAAGCAGGGTTCGACGGGATTGAGCTTCACGGCGCAACAGGATACCTGCTTGTGCAGTTTATTTCACCCAGAACGAATAAACGGACGGACGAATACGGGGGCTCGCTTGAAAACAGGATGAGGTTTCCTCTTGAGATCGTGGCATCTGTCAGAAAACATGTGGGAAAGGACTATCTCGTAGGGTATAGATTCATGCCAGACGAATGGCTTTCCGATGGCTTCACGCTAAACGATGGGAAGATATTTGCCAGAAGACTTGAGAAGGCAGGAGTAGATTATCTTTCCTGTAATACCGGGACTTATGAATCCTGGGCATTGCCTGAAATAATGAAACTTAGTTCAAAGCCAGGATATCAGGCTGGTATCACCCATGAAATAAAATGGGAAGTGAAGATTCCAGTTTTCGCCAATGGAAGGATAACTACACCAGAACTCGCTGAAGAAATTATAACGGGTGGAAAAGCCGATGCTGTAGCCCTTGCAAGACCTCTTTTCGCTGACCCTGAATTTGTCCGGAAAACCATAGAGGGAAGAGCCGACCGGATTGTGAAATGCATGAACGACTTTATCTGCATGAGGAATACCATGCATGGAATGGATGCAATTTGCAGCCAGTGGAAAAAAAGTGAAAGTAGTGATTAATGAGAATTTAGGAGATTGTTATGGAAAAAACGGATACTAACGAACCAAACCCGGGAAAGATAATGGAAACATCCTTCGCCTACGCCGCAAGCCGCGTGCTTATTAGCGGCGTTGACCTTGAGGTATTCACCCATATAGCCAACGGCAATCATACGGCAGCCGAAATTGCAAAAGCTGCAAAAGCCAGCCAGCGGGGAATCGAAATCCTCCTGAACAGCCTTGCAGCGTTGAACTTTATCACAAAATCCGATGGTACATACGACCTGACGCCGCTTTCAGAGAAATTCCTAGTAAAAGGCACGCCTGCTTATTACGGAGATTTTGTATTGCATATCGACTCGCTCTGGGAGCCGTGGGGCGACCTGACAAAAGTTGTCAAAACAGGCAAACCCTTCCAGAAAGTAGATAAGGAACAGGGCGTGGAATTCTTCCAGAACCTTGTCTCGCAGCTTTTCCCGATGAGCTATCCGTGCGCGAAAGCTGCTTCGGAAATACTTGGCGTAGGCGACACATGGAAAGGGCTCAGCGTACTTGACGTAGCTGCAGGCTCGGGTGCATGGAGCATTGCTTTTGCACAGAGCGACCCTGACACAAAAGTAACAGCTCAGGACTATCCCGGTGTTCTTGAGGTGACAAAAAAGTTTGTGGATAAGTTCAAGCTTAGCCGGAGGTTCAGCTACCTTCCTGGAGATCTCAGGGAGGTGGACTTCGGGTATGACCGCTATGACCTCATCATACTCGGGCACATATGCCACTCAGAAGGCGCTGAAAAAACCCGCATACTGCTTTCTCGTGCCCTCGGCGCCCTGAAGGATGGGGGAAAGCTTCTTATTGCGGATATGATACCTGATGATGAGCGTGCAACTTCGGTCTTCCCCCTTCTGTTTGCTGTGAACATGCTCGTCAACACCACAGAGGGAAATACATTCACGATGGCTGAATACAGGGAATGGCTTACAGATGCGGGCTTTTGCGATATAACCACCATCGATGTACCAGGACCATCACCACTGATACTGGCAAAGAAGTAACACTCCATTTAACATTTTTTTCAATATATCATTCAAAAATCGAATAATGACTTCTGCGGTTCGCAATTATTTTTATTCATCGGCTGAGCTGATAACTCAACCCGCCCGTACTGGCCACCGCCGCCGGGATGTACTTTCACTTTCCCTTCCCTGAAAGCGCATATTGCATTGATGACCCGTTCATCCACCCCCGAATTCTTGATATCCGCATCGACGAGCACAGCGACTTCACTGCCGTATCGTTCGATAAGCGTGTTCCAGATGCCCTGCACGCCCTTCGTATTGGTGCCCGCCGTTCCCAGCGCCATCGCGATTATCTCGGATAACGGAATCAAATGAAGATATGGGGGCCTGTGGGCGGGATGCTTTGGCTTATCGTATGCAGCAAGTTCATTGACCCGGTCTTTCACTCCTTTTTTAATAGTTCCTCCGCACGAGCAAGTCCAGCTTTTAATAATGCTCTCCCTGAGCGTATAATGCCTGTAACACCGGATGCAGGCGCTCTCGTTATATTTCCCTTCCTCCGGAGGTATGCCTACATTGAGAACGGGCTTACGTCCCTTTTCCCGGATTATCGCCATCTTCAGCTCATCGAAACTTATGTCTTCCATCTCAAAGCGTGTGAACTCACGCGCAAGTTTATTCACATACGGGGAATGGGCATCCGAGTTTGTAAGAAAGGTGAGGCAATGAAGCTCGGAAATCCTGTCTGCGTATGATGTGTCGGCGCTTAAGCCCAGTTCTAAAAAATAAATTTTGCCTGCCATCTCCCCATAGCAATCCTTAAGCGAATTATGGTATGCGTACATGGCAGTCCAGGGCGTAAACGCATGCGCGGGTCCTATGAGCGCGCCGGCATCATGGGCAGCCTGTGCAATCTGGACACCGTCCAACCGGATATTTGGCCTGCCGTTGGAATCGATATCCTTTGAGACGGGTTTCATGAACTCGTACAGTTCCTGCGCTTTTGATATTGAAGGGATAATCAGGATGTGGTGCACCTGGTTTATATCCTCGACCTCGGTCGTCAATATGAACCTTGTATCGTTCAGCTTGAAAACCCCGTTTTCCTCTTTTAGCTTCTTTATTTCACCGAGCCACCCGGGGTGCAGGCAGTCGCCCGTGGCAACAAGCTGGATGCCTTTTTTCCTTGATTCTTCTGCAAGGGTGGGAAGGTCCATTTTCGGGGATGTCGCCATGCTATATTTTGAGTGGATGTGTAAGTCAGCGTTTACTTGCATGATGGGAGCTAATCAACCGGATGGCATATAGGGATTGCGTTATTAGATAATGTATTTCTACTTTAATGCCCAACATTGGTTTGATGAGAGAAAAGAAAAAGTTCATATTCTGGTCTTTGTTGCTTATTATATTAGTCCTTTTAACCATCATGTTCGCTGTCAGGACCATCCATAGATATGAAACATGGAAAGAGCACAGGGAATACCTGAAAAACGGAAACATTACCATCCAGGACTGGATGACTGTCAATCTCATTGTGAATAGAAGCGGCATCCCAAAAGGGCTTGTCTATGAGGAACTTGGGACTAAGGAATCATTTACAAATGACAGGAAACATCTCAGTAAACTCTGCGAGGAAAACAATCTTAACTGCACACAGGTGGTTGCGAGATTGAACAAAAAAGCAGGAAAACAGGGAACATAAAGTATGGATTTATCCTCGAATCTGTCTCTTTTCTTTTTTATCATAGCTCTTCTATCACCGTTTGGCATCCCGCTTGGGGCAACATTTGTCATAATAGCGGCAGGCTCGCTGTCTGGTAGTATTGATGATTATTTTTTCATCGTAACCCTGATATTTTTCGGGTTAGTCCTGGGAGACATTGCAGCATATTCTACCGCATCATATTTTGAGAAGGCATTTGCTGAAAAATTGCAAAAAAATGAAAAATTCGAAAAAAAATACGAATCCGGAAAAGATTTATTTTACAAATATGGAGCGTTTGGTATATTCCTGAGCCGTTTTGTATTGCTTGGATTCGGTGCGCCGTTAAACTACATTTCAGGATTCAGTAAATACTCGTTTGGGAAATTTATTGCTTATTCAGCATCGGGCGAATTCCTGTACGTTTCAATTTACGCGTACATCGGCTTTATTTTCAAAGATAGCTGGGAATCTTTATATGACCTGATAATTGAGTTCCCGTACATAATATTGCTTATACTTTTGGCAGTATTCGCTTTTTACCAGTTGAAACGATACCTTTAGCCGATTATCCGTTCCCTTTCCTTATCAAAAAATGATAATGGTCGCCTTCCTTGAACAGTTTGATGAACTGGTGTCCAGCCCTCTTGGCCCATCGGGGGATGTCCTGGACAGCAGCGGGGTCATCTGTGACCATTTCCAGAACCTGCCCAACTTCTATGGTTTCCATTTCCTGTGTGGTATTAAATATCGGAATCGGGCAGTATAGCCCCACGCAATCCAAAAACTTGTCGGGTTTGGTTTTTTCTTTTTCTTCTTCGCTCATCAACTTTTCCTGCCATGCTTTTCGTAAAATATCATGTCCTTAAGTTTTTTCCTGGAACTTTCATCGTGTTTGGGCGGCGTAATTTCAGGATATCCAACAGGGATGACCGTAAGCACGAAATGCGTCCTGGGCACTTTCAGGATTTCACTGACTTTTTCCCTTTCTATGCTCACCCAGCATGTGCCGATTCCCAGTTCCCACGCCGCAAGCATCATATTCTGTATTGCCATCGCCGCGGCGTACCTGGGCTCGCCTATATTGTTAATCCATGAGAATTTCCCGTCTATTGGAGGCACGACAACTGCAATTGCCATGGGTGCGTTCTCAAGGTAGCCGGAATACCTGGCATATCCGGCTATGGATTTCAGGGTTTCTTTATCCTTGATTATTATGAATTCCCAGGGCTGGATATTGAACGGGCTGGGCGCCCATCTTGCAGCCTCAAGTATTTTTAAAAGAATATCGTCAGGTATGATATCCGGTTTGAATTTGCGGACAACGGTTCTATTCCTGATTGCTTCGAATACATCCATGCTTTCCCTTGATTAAGCTTGAGCCCGAAAGCATTTAATCCTTTTGGTGAATGCCCAGCACATCGGCCATTTCATACACGCCGGACTTTGCCGAACAAATCCAGACAGCCGCTCTCACCGCTCCTTTTGCAAAAGCCTGCCTGCTGTGCGCCTGGTGTTTGATCTCGATGCGCTCACCGTCGCCTGCGAATAATACCGTATGGTCGCCCACTATGTCGCCGCCGCGTACTGCATGTATCCCGATTTCCTGCTTCCGGGGTGAAAGACCGTGCCTGCCGTACACAAGCTCTTTGCCGCCGAGCGTCTTTGAAATAACATCCGCGGCTTTCATTGCTGTACCGCTTGGCGCATCTTTTTTCTGGTTATGGTGTGCTTCTATTATTTCGATATCATAATCCGAAAGGTTCTTTGCAGCCTCTGCAAGGAGGCCCCAGAAAACATTTACACCAATTGAGAAGTTGGGAGTAATGACTGCCGCAACTTCGTTTTCTTTGATTGCCTTTTCCATGAGCGCTTTCTGCTCCGGGGTGAAACCCGTAGTCCCGACAATCAGGTTAACCTTCTTACCCGCGCCTGCAATTACGTTCTTAACGGCTGCATTTGCTATTGTAAAATCAATAAGTACATCCGGTTTTGACCTGTCAAGCGCGGCATCGATTTTATTTGCATCATCGACTGCGACATTTAGTTTGGTCATCCTCATCACTTCGCCGATATCTTTTCCAATATTAGTTACATCCAGGGCACAAACGAGTTTTAAGTCCCTCGATTTCAGGATGTTTTCGATAATAAGCCCGCCCATTTTCCCGCAGGCGCCCGTGACTGCTACTTTTATCATAAAAAACTCACTTCTTTATCAGATGGAGGTTATTCAATGCGGCTTTCAGCTTATTCTCGTTGTCTTCGCTTATCTGGGCAAGCGGAAGCCGAAGATGCCCGGCCGGGAGTCCGATAAGCCCAACCGCCTTTTTAACAGGGATAGGATTGGTCTCTAAAAAGACTGCGCGTATAAGAGGAGCTAAGGCCAAATGCAGCCTTCGCGCTTCATCCAGATTTCCTTTTTGGAATGCTTCGACCATGGAAACCGTGAGTTTCGGGGCGACATTGGCGACAACGGAAATTACACCCACACCGCCCAGCGCCATTATGGGAAGCGTCAGGCCGTCATCGCCGGACAGGACAACAAAATCCTCATCCTGCGTCATCTCGATAATACGTGTAACCTGGTCAAGATTGCCGCTTGCTTCTTTTATCCCCACTATATTGCTTTCTTTTGCAAGCTCGGCAACGATCTCAGGCTTGAGATTGATACCTGTCCGCGATGGGACATTATATACTATCATGGGAATGTCAACCTCATTTGCAACCTTTTTGAAATGAGCAAGCATCCCGCGGTCGTTGGGTTTGTTATAATAAGGCGTTATCAAGAGAGCCGCATCGGCTCCTGCATCCTTAGCAAATCTTGTAAGCTCTATTGCCTCAGTAGTATTATTTGAACCCGTGCCGGCTACGACAGGAACAGTCGAACATTCAACTGCAATTTCAATGACCTGTTCATGTTCCCTGATAGAAAGGGTTGCCGATTCCCCGGTCGTCCCGCATGGAACGATTCCTGAAACGCCGTTTTCTATTAAAAATCCGATATTCTGCTTAAAGCCCTCTTTATCTATCTTATTATCCTTTGTGAAAGGAGTAATAAGGGCAGGCAGAACACCTTTGAACATAATCTCTATCTCTTTCTGATAGCCTTTACTCTTAACTGGCGTACTATATAACCCGCAACGCGGTTCCTTATTTCCTTGCTTTCTATGGTGGTATATTTAGTGACGTTCTCTTTGTTTTGCGAAAAGTCAGTGGTGAAAATGTCGCTATGCTCTTCAAGTAACTGGTGTCCTAATGATTTGATGTATCCGGGTCTAATATTTCCCATAATTATTCTCCATTTTTCCTTTGCATACCACTCCATTATTCATATAGGTTTCTGGCATCGCGCCGCCATAGAACCACAGATTTATTTTATTCAAAGCCTATTTTGCTATCAATGAAACGAATTCTTTTAACCAATGACGACGGCGTATATTCGACAGGTCTTAAAGCGGCGTATGAAAGCGTTCGCGACCTCGGAGAAGTGACGGTTGTTGCGCCGTCCACGCAGAAAAGCGGCGTGGGGCGCGGGATATCCATATTCGAGCCGCTTCGCATATCGCTTGCCAATATAAACGGCTTCAGGGCGTACGCAGTTGCAGGAACGCCTACGGATTCGGTCATCCTTGGCTTGTTTTCGATAATGAAAGAAAAGCCTGACCTTGTGCTTTCAGGTTTCAACGTGGGCGAGAACATAAGCACAGACACGGTTACCACAAGCGGTACAATCGGCGCCGCGCTTGAGGCTGCAAGCTATGGCATTCCCGCGATTGCCGCATCCATACAGGTACTTGACGAGGGAGACAAGTTCGACGACCACCGCGCATATATTTATGACTTTGAGGTTGGAATAAAAATCGTGAACGGGATAGCCAGGAACGTTATGAGCAAAGGGTTTCCTGATGGGGTGGATTTGCTCAATGTCAATATCCCGACGCATGCGACCATGGATACCGAGATAGATGTTACGAGGCTTGCGAAAAAGATATTCATAACAGGCGTGGAAGAGCGCCATGACCCGAGAGGCAGGCCGTACTACTGGATAAACGGGGATTTGATAAGGGATGCAGAAGAGGGGACGGATGTCAGGGCTGTCATGAAAAAGGGTCATATCTCTGTAACGCCGCTGTCTCTTGATTCAACTGCAAGGGTGGATTTCAGGGAGATTGATGCTTTATTGTGAATTTTGGAATGGTTTTCATGTGTCATCGGTTAAGAATAATATTGTGATAGAACACGGATTGCACGGATGAAAACCTTTAAAAAGGTTTATCAAACGAGGGGTATGCTGTGCATACCCCAACACTGCGCAAGCCTAAGTGTCGGCTTACGGATGCACGCGGATACGAAAATAAATCCGTGAAAATCCGTCTAATCCGTGTCATCCGTGTTCAATTTGTCACTATTCCAACACCAAACTTTTTTACAGCTCGAATTATGGAATGGTTTTAATATCTCCAGTGCCTATAATCAGGCAGATAAGTCATGATAGTAAACTTCCAGCTTACCAATGTGGAATCCAAGGCATACACAGCGACCGAGGATGTGCGGAAATACAAGAATATCAATATCAATTACGACGTGAATCTTAAAAACCCCTCGATTGTGGTGCAGCACACGCCTCTTGGTGAAAAATCGGTGCTGCGGGTGGAATACACTTTTGCCATCAATTACCTGAGCCCGAATATCGGTCATATAAGGTTTGAGGGGCTGTCCGATTATTATAGCGAGGAAGATCTCAAGGCCCTGAAGGAGAAATGGGATGCGGGGAATGCGCCAGGCGATGTGCAGAACGAGCTTGCGAATACCATGGTTGCGAATCTTGCGCCTCTCGCTTTGATGCTTTCAAAAGCGCTCGGGCTTCCGCCTTCGATGCCTGTTCCTGTGATTAATTTCCAGCAGGCTCAGCAGAAGAAAAAGGAAGAGCCGACGTATTATCACGGATAAATAATACGGTTTAAATTGCCCTTGTCAAGGGGCATGATTGTTTTTTTATGTCGCTCGTCAAGGCGGTAGTCATCGAATATTATTGATGACGGTTAATTATGTTTTTCTTTTAGATTTCCACCTGTTAGAAGCCCAACAATAAATGATATTTCGCTAAAAATGGCTGTAGTCCAGATACTCATATTCAGTAGTTAGCTAATTTTTCTTCCAATTTCTGCTAAAAACACGGCTACAGATAGCTATATATAGGTGCAGGCTGCCCCCATATGAATCCTAAATCAAATGGTTTAGCCTGCAAATCAAGAA
>CABMII010000151.1 GCA_902386255.1 uncultured archaeon | reverse complement strand
TGCTGATTTCTTGGCTTTTATTTTTAGCGACACACAAAAGAATGAAAGCCAAAGAAATCAACTTTTCTATGTAAAATTCAGCCGCATGATGGGGATATGCGTTTATAGTTTCCTATACGTTAAAAAACGAACAAAGATAGGCGGGTTATTTTTTTAAACGATACTAACCCCCACTCCTCAACCCGCCTATCTTCCTATCCTTCCTTTTCAAGACCATAAACCCATTCTGCAAGGAGGACACATTTTTCAGGTTCACATTCAAGGGCGCATCCGGTGCACGGAGAGAACATGTCCCCGATCAACAATAACTTGAAACTCCTGGGTTTTTCTTCTTTTTTCTCGATGTACTTGATAAGATATGTTTTTACACCTTTTTCGGATTCCTTTTCCCGGCTTATTTTGCCTTCTTTTTCCAGCTTGGCAAGAATACGGGAACATTTGCTGCTGTCTATTTTTGCTTTCTTCCAGAGTTCGTTCTGCAATATGCCATTTTTGCCGGATTTGATCAATTTCAGGACTTTTTCTTCTATTTCCATTCTACTCCCCTACGGGACTCAACATTATTATGTTATTACCTCTTAAAATGACCGAACCCAGCGAACGTGATTTAACTCCATCCACAATCTCATACGTATCTATAAGATGCAGATTCAAATACTCATCCGCGCTCTCAAGTTTTCCTTGAAGTGTATGTTTATCGCCTTTCATCTCAACCTGTACGATTGAACCTGTCAATGTCTGAACTTTTTTTGTTGGGAACAAGATTTCTCCTCGACTTCTTTTATTTCGTCTTTATTTATTTCCTTTAGTACTTCAATTTTTGCATTTTTCAAGCTTTCCTATCATGCCGGGGATTTTTTGGGGATGATTCAGTACAGTGATTCCCATGAGTTCCTTCAAAATCATGACATTTCTTGTATCCACATCCCGCACTTTGAGTTTTGCTAAGCCGCCTCTTATCGCGCCGTAGCTGCAAAGCGTAACGCATAGACCGCACCCGTCGCATTTTAAAAGGGAAATCTGGTCAGTAATCGCATGCCTGGGGCATTGCTGCGCCGGGGGACAGAGTTCGCATTTCATGCATATCTCCCTGTCAATAAAGAACGGCATCCTCGATTCTATTTTTCCTGCAATATCTACAGGCACGATAAAAACAGGAACGCCGCCTTTAACAGCTTGCGCCACCGCATTGGTCACGAGTGTATCCGCTATTCCGTATGCAAGTTTTGCAGTCGTGTTTGAGGTGGCGGGAGTTACTATCAGGGCATCGTATTTTTGCAGAAGGAACCTGCCGGTTTTAGGAAAACTCGCGCCCTGTTCACGTTCATAATAACACTCTTCAAGGTAACTGCCGCAGGAAATATTTGAAAGCTCATTTGCAAGGCCGTACATCCGTATCACTTCTTCGGCTGCGCGCGATATAAAAGTGGTGACTTTCAGCTCCTGATTTCGTTTAAGCTCATTAAAAACCTCAAAGCTTTCGCGAAGGAAGTGCCCGGCGCCGGTGATGCCCCATGCAAGATTTTTCATGTATTCTGTTCTTCTTCCTTTGTTCTTGAATTTTTACCAAGTGGGCATTTTATAAGAGCCATCTCTTTGAAAGCTGTCCACGCATGTACTTGTGATCTATAATGAAACATTAATACGAATAAGAATATTAAAATGGCAAAGAGAAATACTATTAGAAATGTCAGGATAAGGTCATCTGGATTTATAATTAGCGACCATATAGTTTCATGTTCCTTAGCTATAGTTGCAATAATCGAAAGAGCAATAAAATCAAAACCAAGTACTACAGCAATATCATTTAGAAATGTTTTTGCTCTTTCTAATCTGTTATCACAAATTTTAATAAATTTGGAAAAATCCTTTTCTTCAAATTCATCAAAGGAAATACCAAATTTGATTCTTTCAAAATTATTGCTGAAACTCCACCAAGCTAATTCGTATTTATATTCACCGATTTTCTTATTGCATTTTTCTAAGAATTCTTCAATTCTTAATACCATAAATATCATTACGCATAATACAAATGCACCCTTTGAACTTCAAGCATGATTTTGGCAGTAGTTGGCAGCCACACCGACGCATTCCTTGATTAGTGGCATTATTTTATCGTTTCCAATTGTTTTTCGCATGTAATATAATTTTCTCACTTATTTCTCTAAAAACTGCATGCTTGAATGAAAAAATCACCATCGTTTCCATCTCAGACCCGCTATCAGGCCGAAATGCTCTATTCCTTGTCGCAATCTCCTCATTATGCGCCATATCAGTTTAATGAAATCATACCAAACAGGTTTATATGCTTCACACTACTTTTAAGCATGAGGAACCACGGCATAATCCTATCCATACAATTCTTTTTTTTGGTTCCTCTTCGTAATCAATCGGATTTTCCACGCTTAAATATGAATTACCTTCCCCAGGGCAACTTCCGAAGCTTCAGCAAGAGCCTCAGGAAGCGTTGGATGCGGATGTATCGTTCCCGCCAGGTCTTCAAGGAAAGCAGCCATCTCTATGGAATGCGACGCTTCGCTTATCAGCATCGAGGCGTTTGCCCCGACTATATGTATCCCGAGAATCTCCCCGTTTGTTTTTGCAACAACCTTCACAAAGCCGTCTAGTCTATCCATGGTCAGCGCGCTTCCCGATGCGCGAAAAGGAAACTTGCCTGTTTTGATTTCCAAACCGCTTTTTCTTGCACTTTCTTCATCCATGCCCACGACCGCAATTTCAGGGTCTGAAAATACGGCCAGAGGTATCGCCCTGTTATCAAAAGCACTCGGCATACCTGCTATGACTTCAGCAGCGACTTTCCCTTCCCTGAAAGCCTTAGCGGCAATAAATGGGGGTCCGGCAACATCGCCGACTGCGTATATTTTCGGGTCTGTGGTTTGCCTTTTTTCATCCACTTTGATAAATCCTTTCCCGTTCAGTTCAACCTTTGTGTTTTCAAGTCCCATATTCCAGGTGTTTGGTTTTACGCCAACTGCCACAAGAACTTTATCAACTTTTAGTTTTGTTTCCTTTCCCTTATCGTCGCTGAGCGTTACAACTGCTTTATTGTTCTCAACCTCAAAACCCTGCACTTTAGTATTATAATATATTTCAATACCCAGCTTTTTCATTTTCTGGGTTACCACATCCACAATTTCGCGGTCGAATTTATTAAGAATCCGGGATGAGCGCTGGACTATCTGTACTTTCGTTCCAAGCTTGGCAAACATCGTCCCCAATTCAACGCTTATATAACCGGCTCCTATTATCACCATGTCCTCAGGCACTTTCATAAGGCCAAGAGCCTCATTTGAATCTATGATGAGTTTACCGTCTATTGGAAATCCGGGGAAATCCTGGGGCTGGGAACCTGTTGCGATTATAGCATTCTCGAATTTATAGGTGGAGTTCGTTCCATCAGGGAGGGTTATTCTTGCTTTATCAGAAGATTCAAAAAACGCTTCACCCTTAATCACCTGCACACCATATTTCTTACAGAGGCCAGCTACGCCGTCCCTCAGTTTCTTAACCACCTGGAACCTCCATGCCTGGATTTTTTTATAATCATATTCAACAGACCCCTTGATTCCGATATTTCCGGGATTCTTTATATCATAGATGAAATTGGCAGCATGTATCAGCGTTTTTGAAGGAATGCATCCGCGAAAAACACAGGTTCCGCCGAGGTCGTATTTTTCCACGAGCATAACATCCTTTCCAAGCTGGGAAGCCCTTATCGCTGCGGTATAGCCGCCCGGCCCTCCTCCTATCACGAGTACATCGCATCCTGTCTCTATATCCCCCATTACCATTACATCACATCCACCAGTAGCAAATCAGGGTCTTTCAAATGTTCCATTAAGGTATTCATGAACCTCGCAGCCTGCGCGCCGTCAAGCACCCTGTGGTCAAATGACAGAACAAGCGGCAGGATTTTCCTTATTTTAACCTCTCCGTTAATCGCGACCGGCATGTCCCTTATCCTGTGCACTCCAAGAATGGCAACATCCGGAGGATTGATTATAGGCGTTGAAAATAGCCCCCCAATACTCCCGATATTGGTTATGGTGAAGGTGTTGCCTTTTAAATCCGAAAGTTTGATCTTGCGGTTTCGCGCTTCCTCGGCAAGCATTTCGGTCTCCTTTGCAAGTTCCATGATACTTTTCTGGTCTGCGTTTTTAATAACCGGGACCATCAAGCCTTCAGGAGTATCCACAGCCACGCCTATATTGTAGTAGTGCTTCAGTACAATCTCGTTCTTTTGTGAATCCAAGGAAGCGTTCAGGTATGGATGCTGCTTCAACGCCACAGTTACCGCTTTTACAATAAATGCAAGGTAGGTGAGCTTTACTCCTTTCTCTTCTGCTGCTTTTTTCTCTTTTTCCCTCAGGGCCACAAGCTCCGTAACATCAGCCTCATCCATGGAAACAACATGCGGCGCGGTAAACAGCGACTTGACCATCCTCTCTCCTATGGTCTTTCGGATGCCTTTTACAGGGATTCTCTCTTCCAAGGCTTTTATTTCCGGCGCAACTTCAGGCGGCGTGACTTCCGGCGGCTTGACTTCGGCTGGCTTAGTTGGGGTTTCAACAAATTTTTTAACATCTTCATCCGTCACCCTGCCGCCAGGACCGCTGCCCGCAACCTTTGATATGTCCACACCCAGCTCTCGTGCAAGGCGCCGCGTAGCAGGAGTTGCCAGAACCCTTGAGGGCATTTCAGGAGGTTTTTCCGGGATTTTAATTTCCGCTCTGGCTTCAACATGCTTGGCCTCTATCGGTTTTGCCTCAGGTTTTGCTTCAGGTTTGACCTCTGGAGCCCGTATCTCTTCTCCCGGCAGGGCGAGTGAAGCAAGGGTACTTCCGACTTTCAGTATATCTCCCTCTTTCCCGAAGAGTTTAGAAATTTTCCCCGCCTTTGGCGTAGGTATTTCAACGATTGCCTTGTCGGTCTCGATTTCAGCCACAGCCTGGTCTGCTTTTACTTCATCCCCTGTTTTTACAAGCCATTTTACAAGTGTGCCTTCGGTTATACCCTCACCGACATCCGGGAACTTTATTTCAACCATGGTATCCTCCTAAAAACCCGCAGTTTCTCTTATAGCTTGTGCCACTTTTTCAGGGTCAGGCAGGTAATAATCCTCAAGTTTAGGTAGCGGCACCGGAATATCGTATCCCGTAACCCTTTTGACCGGCGCTTCAAGACTCAGGAAAGCCTTTTCATTTATCCTCGCAATGATTTCCGCGCCCAGGCCAAGAGTCCGTGGTTCCTCATGGACAACCACGCACCGCCCCGTTTTCCTGACCGAATCCATTATGAGATTCTCATCAAGCGGCGATAGCGTGCGAAGATCTATCAGTTCAACGCTGATGTCCCTGACCTTTTCAATCGCTTCCTGGCATACCTTTACCATAGCTCCCCAGCAAATAACAGTGACATCATTTCCCTCTGTGAGCTTCTTACCTTCACCGAGCGGGACTGTGTAATCTCCTTCTGGCACTTCTTCCCTGAAAGCACGGTAGAGTCTCTTGGGCTCGAAAAAGATAACCGGATCAGGGTCCCTGATTGACGATAACAGGAGACCCTTGGCATCATATGGGGTTGAAGGAATCACGACTTTTAGTCCCGGTATGTGAATATAGAATGTGGCTACTGCTTCCGAATGATGCTCAAGCGCCCTCACACCACCCCCGTAAGGCATTCTCACGACAAGCGGGCAGTGGTACGTTCCCCTGGAACGGTACCTAATGCGTGAGGCATGTGTGGCAAGCTGGTCTATGGTCATATAGCTGAAACCCTCAAACTGTATCTCTGCAACGGGTTTCAATCCAGATACTGCCATACCTATTGCAGTCCCGACAATGCCCGACTCGGCAAGCGGGGTATCAATCACCCTGTCGCTTCCGAACTTGTTCAGGAGACCTTCGGTAACCCTGAATACGCCGCCATCCACACCCACATCCTCGCCCATGACAACGACTGACGGGTCTTTTTCCATTTCTTCATGTAGAGCCAGGTTAATCGCCTGGACCATATTTAGTTTAGCCATTTTCATCCCTCTTTCCTTTTTGCGATGAAGCTTTGGAGTTCATCCATTTGTTCTTTCAGGCCAGGTGTGATTTCTGCATAAACATATTTGAACATGTTCTCAACTACGGGAGCGTAGGCTTCGGCCTCTTCAACCGCCTTTTCCACTTCTGCCGTACAGTCCTTTACGAGGTTATCTTCGTAACTCTGGTTCCATATACCCTTTTTTTCAAGATATAAGCGAAAACGCTTTATCGGGTCCTTTTTTCTCCATTCTTCTACCTCTGCATTCTGCCTGTATTTTGTGGGGTCATCCGAGGTCGTATGGGCGCCCAGACGGTAAGTGAAGCACTCTATTAATGTCGGTCCGCCGCCGGATTTTGCCTTCTGGAGTGCAGCCTTTGTAGCGCTGTATACTGCGAGAGCATCGTTGCCATCCACCTGGATACCTTCAAAACCATAAGCCAGTGCCTTCTGGGCAAGTGTCTGTGAAGCAGTCTGCTTCTCCCGCGGCAGGGATATGGCATACTGGTTGTTCTCACAGATGAAAACAGTTGGTGTCTTGAAAACGCCGGCAAAATTCATCCCCTCATGAAAATCCCCTTCGGATGTTGCGCCGTCCCCAAGGTACACGGCCACTGCTATATTCTGCTTTCTTATTTTTGCAGCCCATGCCGCTCCTACGGCATGGGGTATCTGTGTAGCCACGGGTATCGCGACTGTAAAGTTTTTAGGAGGAAGGTTCATGTTCGCATCTTCAGAACCCATCCAGTAAATATAGATAAACTTCATGGGGATTCCTCTTGCTATCTGAACCCCGTGTTCCCTGAAGTAGGGGAAAAACCAGTCATCAGGCTCCAGGGCAAAAGCGCTTCCTATCTGGCATCCTTCATGTCCGAGGCATGAACCGAAGGTAAGCATCCTGCCCTGGCGCTGCAGCTTCAATGCTTTATCATCAAATAAGCGCGTAAGAACCATTGTCCTGTAGAATTTTTCAAGGGTTTTATTATCAAGAGCCGGCTCCAAGCTCTTATCCACATTACCTTCAGCGTCAAGCACCTGAAGCCAGTCCACACTCATATCCAGAATTTTTTGTCGCGGCAAATTAACACCCAGATTATTACTTGGCTGTTAACCTTTTTAATCTTTACTGAGGTCAGCCAGATACGAACTTCTCACAAACGGCCCGCTCATAACTGAAATGAATCCTTTCTCACGGCCTTTCTTTTTGTAGTATTCAAATTTCCCGGGCGGGACATACTCTTTGACTTCAAGCTGCATTCTTGTAGGTCTCAGGTATTGTCCCAGAGTGAGTATGCTTACACCTCTGGATTTCAAGTCATCCATTGTTTTCAGTACCATCTCTTCCGTCTCCCCGAAGCCAAGCATCAGGGAAGATTTGGTATATACGGAAGGAGACAGCTGCTTAACTTTTTTGAGAACTTCCAGAGATAAAGTGTAACCGGCTCTTCTATCCCTCACATGAGCCTGTAATTCCTCGACAGTCTCAATATTATGCCCGACCACATCAGGATGAGCGTTTGTTATTTTTTGAAAGCACATTTCATTCCCCTGGAAATCAGGGATAAGAGCTTCCACAATAATGCTGCCATCAAGACTTTTTATGGCCTCGATGCAATGAGCGAAATGCTCCGCTCCACCATCCTGAAGGTCATCCCTGTCCACTGAGGTAAGAACAACATATTTCAAACCCATTTTTTCAATAGCCAGCGCGAGCCTTTCCGGTTCTTTCGGGTCAAGAGGTTCTCCTTCATTTCCTTTTTTCACAGCGCAGAACCTGCAGTTTCTTGTGCAGACAGAACCGAGTATCATAAAAGTGGCAGTGCCCCTGTTCCAGCATTCTCCCACGTTCGGGCATTTTGCACCTGTGCAGACAGTGTTCAATTTAAGCTCTTCAATGATTTTTTTTATGTCCAGGAACCTTGCTCCTGATGGTGGTCTTATTTTAAGCCATTCGGGTTTATTGACAACATTAGCACTCACATTCACTCACCTCGTAATTTATCTCTTTCATGCACGCATGTCTCAGACAGTACGATGGCGGCAGCATACCTGCCGCTATATAGCGCGGTACCCATCCCTCCATAGAAGAGGCTGGTAAATGACTGCATCCCAACCATGAGTAAACCCCGCACCGGAGTTATTGCCAGACTCTGTGCCATGGGGCCGGAATGGTCGCCGAACCGCCATGACCAGCCCGCTACCGATCCATTGCTGCGGTGTCCCAGGTCTTTGTATGTTAGGGGAGTTGCTACCTCCCGGACAACAACAGCGCGGGACAACCCGGGAACAACCCTCGAAGCCGCCGCCACGAGGGCATCAGCCATCTTTTCTTTCATTGAATGATACTGTTCATGGCAACGTCCGGAACCCTCTAAGGATGCAAAGTGCTCAAATGGCGCAGTTACGTTAATAATGAGCGCTTCACATCCAGGCGGGGCAAGTCCCGGGTCGTGCTTTGACCACAACGATAGCCATATCTCATCCTGAAGGAAATCTTCAATACGTGGTCTCTTTAACTCCCATGGGACAGGTTTTCCCTCCATGAGTTTCACTATCAGGTGGTGTCCGCGAATAGCTGAAAGGTCAAGCCGTTCACTTTTCACACCCAGGAAGATGGTAAAATTGGAAGATGTGAGGGGCATGCGTGATATTGCCTCCTGCCTATTTGCCGTTATCGAGTTATGGGGAAGGAGATCGAAGATAGTTTCTTTATAGTCGGCGTTGGAAATGACATGATCTGATTTGATCTTTGCGCCCCCGCTAAGTTCTACCCCGGTTGCGGTACCCCTGTGTACCATTATATGTTCTACCCGTTCTCCCAGCCTGATCTCTCCTCCGAAGGCACGCACACGCATCGCAAGGAGTTCCGGGATTTTGCATATCCCGCCTCCAGGATACCATATCCCTTTTTTTGACATGAAATACCACATCCGGGCCAGAAGCGCAACTGACATTTCGGGTTCGCTTGTTCCCTGGCTGCCCAGGAGGTCCTTTAGGCGCTCATCGTGAAGGTGACTGTCCATGAACTCCTCTGCGGACACGGCATCCCACGACTCAGCCAGTGTTGGGCTTTCAGTAGTTATGGTGAGGTCCTCAGGCTTTATTACATCAAGAGTAGCCATTACTTCTTCCAGAACATTGAATACCGTAAGTATCCCGTCTTGTTCTCCGGGGAAAAATTCCAGCAATTGCTCTTTGATTTCATGGAGGGGAGCGGATATCATGACGTCCATAGCACCCCGCCGAACCTGAAAGCTGTCCCTCGCAAAACAAGGCAATTCCTCCACTCCCAGTTCGCAAAGATAATCGAGAATATGAGCTGGCATTGTAACTGACTTGGGACCTGTTGGAAAAACGAAACCCCCGCGTTCAAAGACATGAGCCGTACCGCCAATGTGATGCTCTTGCTCCAGCACAACCACTTTACGTCCGGCCTGTGCGAGATAAGCTGCGGCTGATAAACCTCCAACTCCTGCTCCAATTATGATAATGTCTGTGCTTTCCATGAATCCTTTGACAAGCTATATATGGATTTGTTGCCATGAATATATTGGAGTGAAATATACGGCTGTCGGAAAAATAAAGAAAGTGAAAAAGGGAAAATGTAAATGTCATTCATCATGTTCATAGTTGAAATTCCAGGATATCCAGGTGGAAGAAAATGATAAAATACAGATGCACGGTATGCGGCTATATATACGACCCGGAAGCGGGGGACCCGCCGAGAGCGAAGCCGGGAACTGCTTTTGAAGAACTGCCTGATGATTGGGTCTGCCCTGTATGCGGCGCGCCGAAAGATATGTTTGAGAAGATGTAGCTTACTGCTGTACTCCGATGAATTTCAACGGCATAATCTCTTCTTTATCTGCTTCAAGGCATACCTGTATTGCCTCTTTTATGCGCTCCATCCGGAGTTTATAAAATAATACCATAACCAAAAACGGTAGTTCAATTTTTTGTAGGGTCTACATAATAATTAAATTAAACTTTTTATTCCCTATCTATAAATAATGAATGGTTTTCAGATGATACAGT
>CABMII010000150.1 GCA_902386255.1 uncultured archaeon | reverse complement strand
TTCATTTTTATTCTTCGGGACCAAATAAGGACAAGAATACTATGAATACCATAGGGATAAATTCAGACTCGATGTTTGATTTCATCCAATTGCCTTAATTGCACCAACATGTAATGTAACGGTCACGTTTAAGATATGCGAAACACATTTTAAAATCTGAAATTCAGACTCTCAAAAACCCCGCAATAGAAAATTTTATGTTGATGTAGATGCTATCATACATGCAGGTGTTGATGATGACAGAATATGTCCGAACTACAATAAAATTAAGAGAAGATGTTTACCAGACACTCAAGAAAGAAGCTGGGGTCAAAAACATCTCAGAAAAAATAAATGAAATTTTAATAAAAATGCTTTTCAAGGACAAAAAAAGCCTGTTCGGGACTATGCCAAAGACGGATTTATCAGACCTCAGGGACCATGAGGACAGATTATAATGCTTCTGGATTCATTCGCGTGGATGGAATATTTCATGGGGACTCAGAAAGGTGAAAAAGTCAAACGGTTTGTGGACGACGACATGCAATTGTACACGTCTCCGGTTGTAATCGCAGAAATATATTCCAAATCCCAGAGGACGGATGGAAATGCGCAAGTTAGAACGGATTTCATATTGAAAAGATGCGCCGTAATTATATTAGATGAGAATATTGCAGTTGAAGCCGCAAAAATACATACTGAGAATAAAGTTAAAACCCCCGGCTTCGGTCTTGCGGCTTCTTTTATACTTACATCTGCAAGAAACAGGGAAATAAAGGTACTGACAGGAGACCCTCATTTTAAAGATTTCAAAGATGCGGTTATTCTATGAGCCGATCCAAAAACCAATAAAAAAGGCTCAAGCTAAGCACAGTTAATTAATAAAAAAAGGATATGGGCGACGGTATTTATATATCAGCGCCCAATTTTATCTAATATCTTTTTGGTTTGTGTTTCTGGTAGCATTCTCTGCAGTATACCGGTCTGTCACCGGATGGTACGAATGGAACCTCGGTCTCCTGACCGCAGTCTGCGCATGTTGCTTTGTGCATTTCTCTCGGACCGCTTGGTCTGAAACTTCCTCTTCCGCCGCCGAAACCGCCTTTTCTTTCAAAATTCATATTTATTTCTCCGTAGATTTGTTTTTTTAATTCTGTTCAAGGGCTGCGATTGCAAATTTTCGCATGACCTTTTCAATCTTAATCTTTACATGGTCTCCAACCTTCGTGCCAGGCACAAAGATTACAAAACCCTGTATATGTGCAATTCCATCTCCCTCTCTGGCAATACCATCAATAGCAACATCGTGGATATCACCGGCTGAGACAGGAGAATTTCTATCTTGTTCTGTAAACAATCTTTTACCTCTGTTTATTTAATCAATATACCTAAAAAAGTAATAACAGACGGGGTAATCCCGTTATCTATAACTTACCCAATAGCTAACTGACACAGCATCAATATAACCTGTTCATATATAAACTCTTTGCCTCATGCATACTGCCCGGCCACAAAACCGGAAGCCCACGCCCAATGTAAATTATATCCCCCCAACTGTCCTGTCACATCTATAACCTCGCCTGTAAAATAGAGACCTTTGATTTTTCTTGATTCCATTGTTTTGGATGAGAGTTCATTCGTATCGATTCCTCCAAGGGTGACCTCAGCAGTTTTGAAATCTTCGGTAGAGCCCGGTTTAATCTCCCAATTATGCACCATATGTGCGATTTTCCTTAGTTCCTTTTCATTATATTGATTGACCGGTTTTGACTGGATATTTGAATCGCACCATATTTTGGCTAAGCGTGAAGGCATATACTGCGAAAGCAGGTTATGCATATCGATTTTACTTTTGCTTTGCTGTTTTTCGATGAAAATGCCGTATATATCAATTTCAGGCAATAGATCAATAACAATTGTATCGCCCTCTTTCCAGTATGAGGAAACCTGAAGTATTGTAGGGCCGCTAAGTCCCCTGTGAGTGAAAAGGATGCTTCCCCGAAACTCCATTTTGTTGCATTTGATTGCGGCGTCAATTGAAATACCGCTTAAATCGCCAAATATTTTCAGGTCTTTTTGGGAAAAAATGAAAGGAACAAGCGCTGGTTTTATCTCCGTAACTTTAAGACCGAACTGCTTTGCAATATTGTACCCTATTCCTGACGCTCCTACCTGGGGATATGACAGGCCGCCTGTAGCAATAACAAGCGACTCTGAGCTAAAAATCCCATTATCGGTTGATACTATGAAAGAATCTTCTTTTTTAACGTCCAGAACCTGGCAATTTAAAATTATGTTTACTCCAACATCGTTACTTTCGTTCTCCAGCATTCGAATTATTTCCTCAGAACTTTTGGCGCAGAATAATTGTCCCTCTTCTCTTTCCTCATATTTTACACCGTGTTTTTCAAGGAGGGAAATGAAATCATCTGGTGTAAAGCGGGAAAGCGCAGATTTGCAAAAGTGAGGATTATTTGATATAAAATTTGTGTGGCTTATATTGATATTCGTAAAATTACAACTACCTCCTCCTGAAATGCGAATTTTTTTCCCGGTTTTTTCAGCGTGGTCAAGAATAAGAACAGAGTGGCCTCTTTTGCCTGATTCAACTGCGCACATCATGCCTGAAGCGCCTGCCCCGATGATGATAACATCTTTTTTAATCATTATTTTCTATCTCTTACTTCTAATATACTATAATCGTCGCTTGAAAAGAAAAAGGGGGCTTGCGGAAACATCGGAGGGGATGGATGCGATGACCGCTGCCCCACTGGTATTATAAATCTCTTTACTTATAAATATTTTCCATGATTTAAGCCCACTTTACCCCTTACATGCCGAATTTTTTCATCATTTTCTGGACGTTGAACTTGCCGCCACCGCCCATGTTTTTGATTGTCTTCTGCATCATTTTATGGTACTTCAGGAGCTCGCGCACCTCTTCGTATTTTGTCCCCGAGCCCCGCGCTATCCTCGTTATCCTCGGACTATTGATATGCTTTGGGTCTTCAAGTTCCTTATCATTCATCGATTCCATGATGTACTTGTATTTTTTCATTTTTTCCTGGGTCACGGCGAACATTTCATCAGAAACGTTCATCCCGACTTTGCCAAGCGGTATCATCGACATTATCTGTTTCAGTGGGCCCATTTTGTTCATGGCCTCCATTTGTTTGTACATGTCCTTCAGGGTGAATTTCCCCCTGAACATGGCTTCCATATCAAAATCTTCGGTTTTGAGGGTCTCTTCCGCTTTTTCAAGAAGCGACTTGATATCTCCCATACCCAATAAACGCGAAATGAATCTGTCAGCCTCAAACTTCTCAAGGTCGTCAGGCGTCTCGCCAACTCCAATAAAAGCAATCGCAGAATCAGTATCAGAAACTGCTGACATGGCACCGCCGCCCTTGGCTGTGCCGTCAAGTTTTGTGATGATAACGCCTGTTATTCCGATGGAGGCGTTGAATGCCTTTGCCTGATCGCTCGCAAGCTGCCCCATTGCGGCATCAAGCACCAGGAATTTGTGGTTTGGTTTTGCGATATTATGTATATCTTCCATTTCTTTTATGAGGTCTTTCTCAAGAGCATGCCTTCCCGCAGTATCAACCAGCTTCACGTCGAATTTTTCGATTGCCGCAAGGCCGCGCTGCGTAATAGCAACGGCATCCTTTACATCTTTTTCACCGTAGAAAAAAATACCCATGCGGTCGCACAGGGTTTTTAACTGGTCATATGCTCCTGCCCTGAAAGTGTCGGCGCATATCACAGCAGGTTTTAATCCTTTCCTCTGGAAATAGCGCGCTAATTTCGCAGTGGTGGTCGTCTTGCCGCTTCCCTGGAGCCCTACCATCATTATTGTCTGTGGTTCAAGTTTTACGTTAGCGGATTTACCAAGGATGTTTATTAGTTCCTGGTAAACGATACGGATAACATGCTCACGCGGATTCATCCCGCCTGGCGGTTCTTCCTTGAGTGAGCGCTGTTTTATCTTCTGGGATAATGCCATCACATGCTTTACATTTACATCCGCCTGCAACAGAGCGCGCTGGATATCCCGGACTACCTCGTCCACTATCTTTTCATCTATCCTGTTTGCTCCGACAAGTTTTTTAAGGGCGTCCTGAAGCGAACCGCCAAGTTTATCGAGTACCATAAATTTGCTATTTCATGGTTTATATTCCTGCTTTCAGTTAAAGCTTATGGATTTACAGGAATTACAGGAATGTTATGGGTTCATTAAGATAAGTATATAATTATTCCAATAGTAGCTGGTTGAATATGAGCATAGAATATACGGGGATTAATAAACAAACCGCAGAGGGAGAGATAAAGAATTTTCTCGATTCCTGTCCTGAAGGTGCAATATTTAAGATGGTGATAAATTCAAAACGGGGTTACCTTAGGATAAAAATTAAAAACCCTGGCAAAAGCAGGATAAGAAGATTAATCGGAAGAATTCGAAGAAAAAAGTCAACTCCTTAGCATCAAATACCCAGGATATCAATAGCAATGTCCCCGAGGGCGTATATGATTAATGATATGAGAATAGCGATTACAATTATATGGATCTGTTTGTTATGATTGTAAAATGCTGTTTCAACTATTGTTATAAAAATCATGAGCAATACGCCGAGGATGAGTCCCATCCCGAGTCGCACTGCAATATCATATAATATTTGAATCATGATCGACTGTTAAAATTGCATCTATTTGATATAATCTTATTCTTAACAAAAACTATTCAACTATAGTAAACCAATTATACCCTATGAAGAATGAGATAATTATAGGCATAAGCGGCGCTTCAGGTGTCCAGTATGGCATACGGCTTCTTGAAACCCTGAAAAAAATGAAAGGATTTGAGACCCATCTGGTCATTTCCGAATCAGCAAAAAAACTTATTGAGATAGAGACAACCCTTTCAGTCCGGAATGTCGAGAAACTGGCTGATAACGTTTATGACGATTATGATTTTACAGCGCCGATAGCAAGCGGTTCCCACAAAACCGGAGGCATGGTAGTGGCGCCGTGCAGCATGAAGACCCTTGCATCAATCGCGTCGGGGATGTCAGATACATTAATTTCAAGAGCTGCAGATTGCTGCCTCAAAGAAAAACGACCTCTTGTTTTAATGACGCGGGAGACACCACTGAATCTGATACACATAGAGAACATGAAAAGAGCATTTGAGGCCGGAGCTTCCATACTTCCCGCGTGTCCTGCTTTTTATCCAAAACCCAAAACTATCGATGAACTTGTTGATTTCATGGCTGGGCGAGCCCTCGACCTCCTTTCCATAGAGCATAATTTATACAAGCGGTGGCGTGAATGAGTTTGCGTGGATTCTTAGAACAACTCAAAGCCGAAGGAAAACTCAAAGAAGTCACAAAACGCCTCTCGCCCGTATTTGAGGTATCGGCATCGGTCGGTAAAGAGCCTACCCTGTTTACAAATGTCGATGGCTCGAAAGTGGTCATGAATATCCTTGGTTCAAGGGATTTGCTTGCTGAAGCTCTCGGTATATCTCCTGAAAAAATTATAGAATTTCTTTCGTCATGCCCCACCGAAGGCGATGTAAAGCTTGTCAAAGATTCGCCCACCAAAGAAATCACAGGAAAACCAGACCTTACGAAGCTTCCAATCCTCACTCATTTTGAGGGTGACGGCGCCCCATATATCACGGCAGGCGTTGTGGTTTCTGAATATGAAGGAATAATGAACGCCTCCATCCATAGGCTGCGTGTAATAGGAAAAGACAGGTTAGCAGCGCGGCTTGTTGAATTCAGGCATACGTATAATCTTCACAAAAAAGCCGCGGAACATGGCGAGCCGCTTCCGATAGCAATTGTTATCGGAATTGACCCTGTGACCCTTTTTGCCATCTCAACCCGCGTGCCTGAGGGAAAGGAATTCAATTATGCCTCTGCGCTAAAAGGCGAACCGATTGAGCTATTCGAATGCAAAAACGGCATCAAAGTCCCTCATGCCGAGATAGTGCTTGAAGGGTATATTCATCCAACTGAACTCGTTAATGAAGGCCCCTTCGTGGACATAAGCGGCACCTATGACATAATAAGGAAACAGCCGGTTATCCATCTCACGAACATGATGCACAGGCGCGACCCCATTTACCATGCCCTGCTTCCTGCGGGAAGCGAACATCATATCCTGATGGGAATTCCATATGAACCCCTGATTTTCAATGAAGTGAAAAAAGTTGCGGATATCAGAAATGTGGCTCTCACGCCCGGTGGATGCTATTATTTCCATTCGGTGGTACAGATTCATAAAACAAATGATGATGAACCGAAGAAAGCAATAGAAGCAACGTTTGCCGCCCACAAAAGCTTAAAACACGTCGTGATCGTGGACGATGATATCAATATTTACGACCCGAATGATATTGAATTCGCAATAGCGACACGGGTGAAAGGCGATGAGGATGTTTACATTTATCCGAATGTGAGGGGCAGCACGCTTGACCCGCGTTCTGAGAATGGCATCGGGACAAAAATTGGGATAGACGCTACTATGGATTTGAGTAAGAAATGGAAGTTTGAGAGGGCGAAGCGGCCTGAGGTTTAGATGTATCTAACACAGGAAGAAGAGAAGCTCTTCAACGGAGAGCGCGGCGCCACATACCAGAAAGCCATCGAGATACTCGCTGCCCTCGGCGACATTTACGGCGCCGACAGGCTGATTCCAATAAAAAGCGCCCAGATAGCGGGTGTTTCGTACAAGACCATAGGCGATGCCGGTCTTGAATGGATATCAGACTTGAAAGGAAAAGTGGTTGTCCCTTCGATCCTTAATCCCGCTGGCATGGACCTTGAATGCTGGCATGAGATGGGGATAAGCGAGGATTTTGCACAAAAACAGGAGAAAATCATAAAAGCATACGAGGCGCTCGGCGTGAGAATCGAATGTTCCTGTACTCCCTATAATATATTTGACAACCTGGTTGGTTTCGGAGACCATGTGGCGTGGAGTGAATCTTCCGCAATTTCATACGCCAACTCGGTTATCGGGGCGCGGACTAACAGGGAAGGCGGACCGAGCGCTCTTGCCGCAGCATTAATAGGTAAAACTGCAAATTATGGTTTTCATCTCGATGAGAACCGCAAACCAGTTATATCGATAATAGTAGAGGCAGAGCTTCACGATTCTGATTACGGGGCGCTTGGGTATATCGTGGGCGAGATGATGGGCGATAAAGTGCCTCTTTTTAAACTTAAATCAAAGCCATCGAAGGACGAACTCAAATCACTCGGCGCCGCAATGGCAGCATCCGGCGCTGTGGCATTGTATCACGTTTCCGGCGTCACACCTGAAGCAGGAAAATACGAGACTCCGAAAGATAAGATTACGATTGAAGAAAGGCAAATAAAAGAAGTCTATTCATCAGGAAAGCCTGATTTGATAGCTTTCGGCTGCCCGCACAGCAGTGTCAGCGAGCTTGAAAGGCTTGCTCAACTTCTAAATGGTAAAAAAGTAAAAAAAGAGGTATGGATTTGCACCTCGCGCGCCATAAAGAATAAGCATCCTGAATTGATTAAGCGCATTGAAAAAAGTGGCGCAAAGGTTTTTTGCGATACGTGTATGGTAGTTTCTCCTGCGAGTGAAAGATTCACCTGTATGATGGTGAATTCGGGGAAGGCGCATAAGTATGTACCCAACCTTTGTGGGGTGAAGAGCATTATGGCGACAACGGAAGAGTGTGTTGAGGCGGCAGTGAGGGATTAAAAAAATCGGCACCCAAACCCTTTGCTCATGCCGATACCATTATTTGCCATTGCATGCATTAATAAAAAGGAGAAAAGAGATGAATTGTAAAGTCAGCATCGTTATCGAAAAAGACGAACACGGTTATTATGCCTATTGCCCCGAACTTGAAGGATGCCAAACTCAGGGGGATTCTTTAGAAGAAGTACTGGCAAACATAAAAGAGGCTATTGAACTCTATCTTGAGACATTACCGCCTGAAGAGAAAACCGCATGCTTAAGCAGGGAAATTCTAACAACATCGTTAGAGGTAAAAGTTGAGTGCTAAACTTCCACGATTAACACCTCAAAAAGCAGAAACGATGCTGTTGAAGGCTGGCTTTGAAATGATTAGAAGCAAGGGCAGCCATAGGATATACCTGAAAGGAGATAGAAGAGTGATTGTCCCTTTTCATTCTGGAAGGGTATTACACCTGAACAGATAGACTTTTCCCCCCTACATTCTTCAATCGTACACTCTCAATAACTCAATTTCACATTCTATCAACCGTTTTTTCTCACAAAACCAAACCGAAATATTTATTTCTTTGTAGGGGCA
>CABMII010000149.1 GCA_902386255.1 uncultured archaeon | reverse complement strand
AACACGGATGACACGGATAAACTGAAACCTCAGTTTACACGGTATAGGGCATGCTTTGCATGCCCTTCTTTTGATAAAACTTTCTTAAAGTTTTTTCGACGGATGCCCACGGATTTTTTATCTGTGCAAATCCGTGTTATCCGTGCAATCCGTGTTCTATGCTAACTGTTCGCATTGTGTAGGTCTTTTCATTGTTTTCTATGAACTTCATTCATGGCGACTCTGCAGTGAAAATCCTGCACCGCAAAGCACGCGAAGAGCGCAAAGTTATTTTAAGCGAAATTTCACACGAAAAAGATTTTACAAAAACGATTTTCAGAAAAGTATTATTAGTTTTAAAAATATAGAAGGAACATAATGTTAAAGGATAAGACCAAGCTTGTCATCTGGCCGGTGTATCTGGATGCAACCAAATCAAGAGCTGAAGGCAGGATTCTTTCTATGAAAGATTCCGTGAAATCCCCTGTTTTAAAAGAGATTGAAAAAGCGGCTTCTGAGTTGAACCTGACTCCTGTAGTTGAAGCGGATAAGGCTCACCCAAAGGCATGGTGGGTCGTGAGCGGGCGGGTGCTCGTGGATAAAAAAGGTCCTAAATCTATTATAGTAAAACAGATTGCCCAGAAGATAAATAAAACACGGGGACAGAAATGATAGACCTGCATACACATTCAACGTTCAGCGACGGTGAATTAATACCGAGCGAACTCGTGCGGCGCGCAGTTTTCCAGGGTTATACTGCAATAGCAATAACCGACCATGCTGATTTCACAAACATCGAGCATATCCTGTCGTGCGTTAAAAAAGTTAAAAACCTGGAAGATGATTACGAAATCAGAATCTTTACAGGCGTGGAATTAACCCATGTCCCGCCAGGAAAAATGCCGTTACTTGTCGAAAAGGCGCGTAAACTGGGCGCCGAGATAGTGGTAGTGCATGGCGAGACCACGGTTGAACCTGTACCGCCGGGCACCAACCACACGGCTGTATCGCTTGATATCGATATCCTGGCTCACCCCGGTCTTCTAACCATTGAGGATGCTGAACTTGCAAGAGAGAACGGGATAGCTCTTGAAATAACCTCACGCAACGGGCACAACCGCACAAACGGCCATGTTGCAAGAATTGCAAATGAAACAGGCGCAACATTGACTGTCGATACCGATACGCATTCGCCGCACGACCTGATTTCGGATGAGACTGCATTCACGATTGCACTGGGCGCGGGTCTTGATGAAAAAGGCGCAAAGAGAGCTACGGGCGCGAATCCGCGAAATTTGATAAAAAGGCTCTAAAGCCCAAAAGAGTATATACTGTAAAATTAATAATATTATGAATCAATGGTGTTTTAAATGGAAACTGAAATAGCTGAGAAATTTAGAAATCTTTTTTCTAATTTCAAAGATGCACTAAGAGAACCTAACTATACTAATGTAGGTAGACTCTCAAACGAATTGACTAGAGTTTCATTATTTTTAGATGTTCCAGAGTTTATTTTTGTTGGAGAATTTCTTGAATGGCTCTTCCAAAATTTAAGAGGTATAGAATTAGATAAGGAAAACAAGAGTCTTTTGGACAATGAAATTCTTTCTTTAATTAATGAAATTGAAAATAATACTCCACCATTTGAAGAGGCATTTAAACTTAATTTGCTTGACAAATTAGTAAAACTACGCAGCGATGCAACAAAAATTCAATTTAAGTATATTGCGACAAAGAGAAGACCAAGACCAAGTTTAGAAGATTTCTTAGCATGAGAACAGAACTAATTGACCGCGGTGAAATATTTCCTTTACGTAAACTAAGAACAGAGGAATTAGATTTAGAAAAGCCTTTTACGATGGCAGATTTTTTACAATTTTACCAAATCTTTGATGAAAATCTCAATGCAATAGACTATGAAGTTTCAGAATTAAAAAAATTAATTGAATCACTAAAATCGCGGTCAGAAGCTGGAAACCGTTCACTAGAATTACAAGATAAAGTTTATGAAAACTTAAGAGAGCTTCTAGAACGGGATTATAAAAATGCTTTTGTAGCAATAACTTATGATGGAAAAATTTTAGCATCTAATGAAGATAACGTTGGTCTATTAGAAAAACTAAGAGAACTCAATTATCCGAGCTCTCAAATATTTATCTGTAAGGTTGGAGCCACTTCAGTGGCTGGCTGGATTTAGGCTTGGCTGGATTTGACCATGAGAAAAACAGTATTTGCTAAGGGGATGTACATATCTGACCCAAAAATGTATGTTTTGGACATTGAATTATCAATTGGTTCTTTGAGCCAGCGAGTTAAACTAAAAGCTGATACTGGGTTCAACGGTGGTGTGTTTTTACCAGAAAGCTTTTCAGAAAAATTTGATGAAATTAATATTCCAGGGTATCCTGCACCCTTGATATTAGCAGATGGTAGCAGAGTTATGGCAAGACTTTATTTAGGGAATATTGAACAAATCGACAAATATAGATTTGACCGAGCTATTTCTATACCTATCTATTGTTACGGTCAAGGGGCTTCATTAATCGGTCTAGAATTACTAAATAGATGGATTTCTGAATTCAATGGAATTGAGAGTTACCTTACATTATATTTGATGGGTTAATTATTTATTTATTACCAAACTGATGTATCAAAAGGAAGCCCTGAATCTTGCATATTGACTCATTATCATAAAATTGAATAATTATACAATTATTTTTAAATATATCAGGAATTTTCATAACCGAATCGTATAAAAATCTATGAGCCTTATTTCAGCCCAATTTTGACAGTTAAATAAAATAAGTGCCCTTAGCATGTTTGTATTGATTTTCGATGAAACAAACAAAACTAAGGACGGATGAAATTATCCCCAACGATAATATATGCTTTCCCATTGGCACGATTCTCGCTATAAAAAAACAATATGAAAAATTAGATTTTACCAATATCTTTGGAAAACATAAGAAGAAAGGGCGGGATATAAACTCTTTAATAAAAGCTCTTT
>CABMII010000148.1 GCA_902386255.1 uncultured archaeon | reverse complement strand
TTGTGGATGTGAACCCGAGACCCACGACATCCATCATCGCAATTGCACGGGTGCTTGATGTTGAGATTGCCGATTTGATTTTAAAATCAAATTTCGGGGAACTTCCGGGAGAGGTAAGCGTAAAAGGAAGTTTCACTTTTCAAAAAGACAGTTTATAGCATGGTTTTAAATTTAAACAATTTTGTGTATGAATCCTTTTAATCCTATCAGATGTTCAGTTTTTAACGTTATTTTGAACTTGATCCATAGCCTGCCTTTAGCTCACCCCATAAATAAAATGCCCCAAGCACAGTGTTAAACCAGTAGGATACAAGCCTGTAAAGCAGCGTTGCAAGTACTGCATTCTCGACCGGGACGCCGGCGTATATGAAAAGAATCGCCATGGTCCCGTCCACTATCCCGAGACCACCGGGCAGGAAGAGGGGGAGCCATCCGCTTATCATCGCGATTGTATAGGTTATGATAAGTATGCTGATATGGATATTCGTTTCACCAATTGAAAGAAATATTATATATATCGCCATGATATCCAGGATCCATCCGAAATAAGAGAACAATATAGCCTTCCAAAGCCCATATTTATTATGGCGGATGTTCCTGAGACCACCGTGGAAAGAATCAATCGCTTCCTCCACGGCTGCGATGTACTCCTTGTGGTCGAAACCTTTTTTCACCAATCCTATGAAAGGAGCAAAAAAACGGATGGAAGACTGGACAAATGAAGAGAGTTTGTCCTTCCTCAGATAGAAATATATGATAAGCCCGAATGCGAAAACAGCGAGCCCGATAGAGAACAGCATTGCGGCTATTTGCCAGTTTGCAAGCTGGATTTGCCTGGGTTTTGTAAATAAGAGCCAGATGCCTATCATCCCGATTGTAAAGAAGGGGAACATGTTAAGCATTCTCTGCGACACCACCCCTGCAAAACATTCAGCCTTGCTGATACCGGTCTCCTTCCCGAGCAGCATCGCTTTTACCGGTTCTCCGCCAGTCCCAAAAGTCGGGGTTATATTGTTGATAAATGTCCCCGCCATATAGAACTTGAATAATTTGTAAAGGCTGATATCTGCAGATATCAGGACAAGCCATGTTACTGTGTATGATAGAAGATTCAATAAGTTGAGAAAAACAGCAAACAGGAGGAGGGGTTTGCTGACGTTCCCCATTAAGACCAGGAATTTCCCGAATCCTATCTCGTTCGTAAAAACAGTGAAAACGACAGCTCCGATTATAGCCACGAACAAAATATTCCTCTTTCTAAAACGTTCCATGAAATCACTCGATAGTTGCATTGACCATAAATATAATTGCTGGTTTAAATCGTGAATAGAGAGCGGCCAAATTATTTAAATATCTATAAGTTATCTAATAAATGCCTCTGATTCCAGTGGCAGAAGGGTACAACAAAATGGCAAATACAATGAGTGAAGATGCATTATTTAAAGCATTATTAAAGAACAAACCACCACAGCAGCAAAAGCCTCCCGCACCACAACCGGCGCCAAAGAAAGAGACTATCAAGGCTGCAGCGCCGCCTGTTGAAACTTACGAAATGGAAAGACCGGTTATTGAAACCCCGCCTCCCAGAACTCACGATACTGAACAGGTTGTAGAGGCTATTAAAAACCTGACCTCAAGCGTGAATATGATGTACGGGCTGATGAAGACCGTAATCACCCCGGTGCTCGTGCTGATTTTGGTTATCGGAATTGCTATACTGGTGAAAGGCAGATAAGGAAATTCATATACCGGAATATTGGGATGCCATCAAAAGCGACATTTTAATCTGCTCATTGGCATCTTTTATTACTATATCCCCATGGCCGGGGTACATGACGCTGACATCAAGTTGTGTGAGCTTTTTTATGGATTCAACCAACCTGGATGCGTTTCCCCCGTAGAGGTCGGTGCGCCCGAAACTCCCATCCTGGAATACAGTGTCGCCTGAAAAAAGGCTTTTTGAGCCGGCATCGTAGAGGCAGATGCCGCCGGGCGTATGACCCGGTGTATGGATGACCAGAAGCTCGCCGATTAGTTCGCCGCCCTTTAAGAGAATATCCGGAAAAACCGCCGGAGCTTTCATCCCGAATAACTCTGAAGCGCTTGCGCGTGCATTCTGGAGGAGCGGCGCATCGTCTTTGTGGATTGCTATTCTGGCGCCCGTAGCTTCCGCGACAACTCCGGCGCCGCCAGAATGGTCGTAGTGGCAGTGGGTGAGTATGATGGTTTCAAGGTCTTCGGGATGGATATATTTCTTTAGTTCTGAAAGAACCAATTCGCCGTCCATTCCCACATCGACGAGGATAGTTCCATCCACCAGGTATGCATTTGCGTCATCGAAAGAACCTTCCAGTTTAGTAACCTGCATCTAAATCCTCCTTTGGGACAAAATTCATCACTACTCACCAGCACCAATATTAATAGGTATTTCTCAAGTTTATTCCTGGTTCTGACAAGTCTTCGACTGAGATGAAACCTGTCATAAAATCTGATTGGTAAAGTTGGCAAAAGCCGATAGAATAGAATCGTTGACGGGATATAGGAGGAAACTACTTCGGCTTTTGCCTAATCATACTACGTCAATTGACGATATAAATTTTACGGCTAGATTATTCCTTTGGAAATTCATGCCCGCAAAAAGGACACATTATTAACCCGCATTTCATGAAACGCGGGCAAACCTTGCAGGCTTCACAGTCCTTTGTATCAAATCTGGCTCCGCAAAGAGGGCATTGTGTTCTCATAGCAGGTGATAATGTCCGATAACCTGGTTGGCAATTCCTCCGATAAGTATTGCAAGTATTATTGTGAATGCCATAATCCCGAATGCCCGCTTCCAGCCAAGCTCGCGGCCAAGGACGGCGATAGTAGCGACACACGGGATATAAATCGTGTTAACAAGTGCATACACGAATAATTGTGCCGGGGTCATGAACAGGAGCAGGTTCTTTGCGCCGCCGCCGTACATCACAACCGCAAGCGTTACAAGAAGCTGGAGCGCAAGTTCCTTCCTGAGCACGGCAAATATCAGCGTAAGTCCTGCCACGGCGGGAAGCCCGAGCCACCCTCCGACAATCGGGGATAACGGGGCTGAAAGTTTCCAGAGATAACCTGTCTCGTAAAGCGCCCCAAGAAAAAGAGAGCCAACAAGCACTATCGGGAACGCCACGAACACGAAATCCTTGAACCTGTACCACGTCTTCTTGATGATATTCGACATCAAAGGCATCCTGAATGGGAACATCTCCATGACAAGCCCTGTGGAAGTGCCGGGCATTACTTTATTCAGCCCTACGCCCACGAGAAACACAAGCGTCAGGACGATTATGTATATCGCAACCGCAGGCTTCCATCCCACGAACAGCGAGACTGCGCCCAGGATGACAGCCGTCCGGGCGCTGCACGGAATGAGCGTGATGAGGGTGCTGGCAATCGTCCTCTCGCGCATCGTGGTCAATACCCGCGTGCCTATGATGGCTGGCACATTGCATCCTGCGCCTGCCACAAGCGGGATAATCGCGCGCCCGTGAAGCCCGAACTTGTGCATCAGCCTGTCTGTCAGGAAAGCCACCGAGTTCAGGTATCCTGAATCCTCAAGGAAAGCGAGCATGAAATAGAAGGTGAGCACGTAGGGAATCCCGACTGCAAGCGCTGCAAGGATGCCTGCATCAAAGCCCCAGATGAGGATTTTACCGATGTGACCTTCGCCGAATACATAAAATATTGCGCCATCGATGACAGGCGACATATACGATGCCCAGAGGCTGCTAAATAAGTCGGAAAGCCGGTTGCCGCCGTAAAACAGGAAAGCGAATATTACTCCAAGGACACAAAGGAGCAGGGGTATGCCTGTTATCGGCGATGTGGTGTATGCCCAGAGCTTATCCGACCTTGCGGGTGTGACATCGCCCTGCACCTGTGAGGCTACTGTTCCTGCAAGACCATGACGTTCCCGGGCAATCCTGAGAGGCGTTTTTTCGCCGTGTTTTTCTTCGATTTCCCGGCTTATTTTATTTACTTCATCGAGAATGGAATCGCCATTTGCATGTTTTTTTACAAGCTCTATGAATTCGGAATCATCTTCAAGAAGCAGGATTGCCAGTGCCCTCGGATTTATCCCGAAATCATACGGTAAAAGTAAATCACCGAGCTTTTTTATGCTGGCTTCAATGTCCTCGCCATAGTGAATATCATATTTGATTTTTTGTCCTGCAATATCTACGGCTTTTTGTACCATTTCATCAAGGCCGCTGCCTGTGATGGCGATGGTCTTTACCACAGGGACACCAAGAAGCCGGGAAAGCAGAGGCGCATCGATAATAATTTTCCTTTTCTCTGCCTCGTCTATCAGGTTCAAAGCAACCACAAGCGGGATGCCAAGGTCGATGAACTGGAGCGTCATGTAGAGGTTCCTGGCAAGGTTCGTAGCGTCAAGAATCATGATTGCAGCATCGGGTTTGCAATCGAGCACCGCCCTTCGGGCAACCCACTGGTCTTCTGATACCGCGCTCAGGGCATAGCTTCCGGGAAGGTCGATTATGCCAAGGCGCAGTTCTTTAAAAGTCGTGGTCGCCATATTCAGTTCCACGGTCTTGCCCGGATAATTTGCCGTCACGACCCCCATTCCTGTGAGCCTGTTGAAAATGCTTGATTTTCCCACGTTCGGGTTGCCCGCAAGCGCAAACGTAAAATCAGTTTTACCCTTTATTTCCCTGAGGGCGCCGTGACATGAAAGAGCCATTTCATTTTACCTTTATTTTTGAAGCCACTTCTCTTCCCAGGGCGTACCGTGAGCCTGAAACGCACACAATTAAAGGTCCTCCGAAGGGCGCAACTTCTTCCACTTCTACGCACACATCGGGAATCAATCCCAGCGATGCGAGGTACTGGAGCATTTTCGGGTCTTCTTCAAACACGCTGACGATAATCCCTTTTTCCCTTGCTTTTAATTCCGATAACGGCCTGACTATTTCTTTTACGAATACTCCATCCTTATCAGGTATTGGATGACCGTGCGGGCATGTCTTCGGGTTTCCGAGGCTCTCTGCAATGCGGTCTTCTATCTCAGGACTAATAGCATGCTCAAGCCTGCACGCCTCATCGTGCACCTCGTCCCATTTGAAGCCCAGGACATCGGTAAGTAACCGCTCTGAGAGCCTGTGCCTTCGTATGACCTTTTTGGCCATCCTGCTCCCTTCCTCAGTCAGGCATACACCTTTTTCGATCTGGTTCACCAGGCCTTTGTGCGCCAGTTTTTTTACCATTTCTGACACGGACGGCGGGGAAAGTTTCAGGTGTTCCGCGAGGCGGGATGTGCTTACAGGATGCTGTTCCTGCTGGAGTTTATAGATTGATTCAAGATATTCCTCAATCCTGGAGGTATCAGCTTCCATGTCATCTCACTTTTTCCGGTGTTTTGAAAGACCTGTAAACGAACCATCCGATAATTATCCAGTAGCCGATATATGCCAGTACCATTGTCAGTGAAGGTGCTGCATGATAGCCAATAAGCGAGCTAAGGCCGCTCCCGATAAGACCATTCTCATGAAGCAGAGGATAAGAGCCGTCAGGGTTCAGGGGCGGGTTCAAGTCCCACACATGCTCTACCACGGGTGGTATGATTCCCGCCTCGTTGAATCCGCCCACGGCGGTAGCTATCAGCCCGGCTGAGAACAATATCAGCAGTATGCTTGTATATTTGAAAAATTTTGATATATCAAGGCTGTGCATTCCTTTGAACATGACAAACGACATAACGACAACAACCACAAGCCCGGCAGCAAAACCGAGAAACGTATCAAACTGGGACTGGATGGCAAGCGTTCCGAGGAAGAGTACCGTCTCGACCCCTTCCCTGAATACAGCGATAAAGGACAGGGCTGTAATTCCCATGGTATGGCCTTTCGATATTGAAAGATCGATTTTTTCCTGGACTTCTCCTTTTATCTGTTTTGAATTCTGCGCCATCCAGAAAATCATGTAGGTGAGGACGATAGCTGCGGTAAGGGCGGCGGCGCCTTCAAACAGTTGCTCCGCCGTCCCCTGGAGTTCCCCATATACTAATTTGAATACGAGCGCCACGCCAATACTCGCAACGACCGCGCCGATTATCCCGGCGTAGATGTAACGATTGAGATCTTTTCTTCCAATTTTTGCGACATAAGCCGCGATTATTCCGATTATCAGGGCTGCCTCAAGCGCCTCCCTGAAAGTTATTAAAAAGCTTGCTAACATAAGGTATCCTTTCCTTTACTTATTAGGTATACCTAATTTATGGGTTTTGTTAGCCTATATAATTTTCGGTGAGTTAAAGTTCTCCCCATTCTTCTAACGTTATGGTTCGCCCAATTATGTTTTCCAATTCCCGAATCATCATCTTAAGCTGTGGAACAGAATATTCCTCGTTATTAGGTATGGTTAAAACATTATCACCATATCGCATGTAAAAATGACGACCGCCAGTTTCCGGTTTACTGAACCCCAGTTTTATCACTTTTTTAATAAAAGTTCGACGTTTGCATGGCGTCCATCTAGGCATGGGCGGCAGCCTCGTTACCTGATGGGATTCCCTGATTGATATCAAGACCGTCTATAACAGGCAGAACGTCTCCATGTCTTATCTTGACTATCAACCAGCCTTCAAGCGCCGACTTAAGCTCGTTCTGGCACTCAAAAAGCGTTATCCCAAAAGCAACAACACCTGGGCAATCTGGTATCTTACCAAAAAAGGTATCATCCTCAAGCTTATCATATACTGCTTTACTCAACGCCTTGTTTATATAATCTATGAGCACAGGATTCACCTTTTCTATGGAATCTATCTATTTACCATCCTGATATACTTTTTTGTATTTATACACAATCAGGCTGGCTCATCGCACGCCCCGCAGCTTATGGCTGACCTGTTTTCCCAATTCGGTCAAAGCATACTTCCCATCCGAAAGTATCAATAACTTTTTCCCGACCAGTTCTTCAATACTCTTATCTGCCCCCACAATCCGGGTTGTTTTGGCTATAGTTGTGCTGTCCATTGGCCCCTTTGAATCCAATACGGCAAGAATCTTGCTTGCTTTTTGGTTACTTGCAACAAAACCGATTAATTCTTCCATAATAATACTTGATAACCCCATTTGAGATAACTTTATTGCATGCAAACAACAATATCACAGCGGCGGGCTAGCCCGGGTAATTCGGCGTTACCTGTAACCCGAAACCGTCGATAGCGGGGGGCGAAGCCAGAGGAAGAAGTTTTGACTGTTGCCCGGCCCGCAGGTTCTACTGTGAAACCCCGTCCTGTGGGGCTAGTGTCGGTGCAAGGGCTTTCCTGAAGGAAGGTTTTTGTATCTTAATTGCGGACAAAGGTCTAGGCCCGGAAGGGAGCAAACCGCCCGTGAACAACTAACGCTCACGGGGGCGCGGGGCGGAGGCGAGTCTGCGGTCAACCGGACAGCGGAAGGGACTACGACCCGAGGCGTGCCCGCTACTCATTTTAACTGGATATCAAACTATTGTGTTATCCCCGTAACCACATCTTTCTTGAAATCAAATACAGTCACGCATTCATCATTATCGCAAATGTCAAGTCTTGATGTATCTTCAACCACGCCGATATTTGCTGCCGTGTATCCTGCATTTTCAAAAAGCCGGATTACTTCGGATTCATTTTCAGGTAAAGATGTAACTATGAAACCGGTTGCAGGATGAATCTTTAACCACTGTACAAATTCAATACCATGCGGCGCAGGTATTTTTGACAGGTCAACACGCGCCCCCTTTTTGCTTGTCTCAAGCAGCATGCCCAGTGTGCCTATCAGTCCCGGGTTGCTGATGTCCTTTCCAGCCGTGACGAGTTTTCTCTCGCCAAGCTCCTGCATCACCCTGTATTTTCCGCGTACAGCTTCCGGCTCCTTCATAGTCGTGGAATCGAAACTATACGGGGAATTCGGGCCTGCTTTCCCGTCCATGTCATAAGCAGCGATTATGGAATCGCCTGTTTCGGCCGTTCCGCTTCTTATCTCGCAGCCCCTTTTCACTGTGCCGATAATTGCGACCGAGAGTGAGGTATAGGGTGTATCTGGATGCAGGTGCCCGCCAACCATGGGAACCCCGAACTTGGCTATGCCGTCCCGGATGCCGCGGAGAAGCTCCTTGCATGCATGTTTATTATCAGAAGAAAGGACGTTGACCATAGCTACAGGTCTGCCGCCCATTGCAGCTATATCGTTGACATTAACGAGCACAGACGTGTATCCAGCCCACCACGGGCTTGCGTTCACAAGACGTCCCCAGATGCCGTCGGCGGCGAACAGGATATACTCATCCCCGCCAATATCGATGACTGCGGCGTCATCGCCGAAATCAACGACAGAATTTGAATATTCGGAGCGCACGGTCTGGAATATGTTTATAAGGTCTGCAATGGGTTTTTTCCGGGTCACGCCCTCAAATTCACGGATTTCCCTGGCAATTCTTTGTAAGTCCATTTATACTGACCACGCAGCATGATTAATTATAGTTTTTGGGGTGTGATTTTTCTCGTAATGAGCTTGCATCTAATTTTTAATCTATTGTGGTTTCTAAATAATCTTTTAGTGAAATAACTTCTAATGGGCAGTTGTTCCAATTATGCTCCCAACAAATAATGAGATCGCATTTAGAAATATCATGCCCATGTTCTAAAAAATTTGAAGATTTGTATTCAAATTCTATACGAACTCTTTGCCACCTATTGTTCTTTAATTTTCTCTTAGCCTCGCAATCTGGGAACCCAGATTGAATAGATTCCACTTCGAAGCCTAAATCCTTAGATAGAATACCAAAGAGATAAACAACACCTAACTCATTAACTGGTGCATGAAGTAAACCACTATAATCTATCTTCTCTCCAAGAACAGGTCTATCATCAAAAGCTTGATACGACTGGTCTTTATTAGAAGATTTGGTCTGTAGATCAGCAATAAGAGTTTGGGATATTTCAGGTTTGATTAATCCCTTGTCAATTCCATATTCAGTAGTTAGCTAATTTTTCTTCCAATTTCTGCTAAAAACACGGCTACAGATAGCTATATATAGGTGCAGGCTGCCCCCATATGAATCCTAAATCAAATGGTTTAGCCTGCAAATCAAGAA
>CABMII010000147.1 GCA_902386255.1 uncultured archaeon | reverse complement strand
TTGCCCTTTTACTTGATAAATGACTTGGTTTTATGTGGAAGCGATTTATGGCGGTTGATTTGTTACCAGATTGTTCTGGTTCTCGTCGTGAAAAATTACAGAATCACTGAATTTTTGGATTGTGCCGTACTAATAACATTGGGAATAAAATATAAAAAACTTCCTCCGGGTGTTCCATTAGAGTGGAAAGCTGTTATTTTCACGATTAGTATGGCAGACAATAAAACAACACTCAACATCAATAACACAAAAACAATTCCCCTAACATTCCTCTTTTTTATCATCGTTTCCAAATTAGATTTCAATTATTCTCACCCCTGAACCGTCAGCCATGACGCAAAAAATAGGCACTATACGTAAATGATAAAGGGAATATCTCTGAATACATGGTACAAGTATGAAAAGCGCTAATCCCATTTTTTGTGTCTCTCCTCTTTAATATATTCGTCCTGATTGTATAAAGTTATAGTAAATAACTTAACTTTGCACATATTTTTCCATTGTTTCAAATCTAAGTGGAACATACACTTATTTTGACCTTGGCATGCAAATTTGCTATTTATGACGAAAGACCATATACTGCCAGATATCCGGAAAAAGTGGCCATATAAACCTTGCCGTTTGCGATAGTAGGCGGGCAAAACTTCGCCGCCTCGCCAAGATCATCACGGGTTGGGTTCATCCCGCTATTCCACAGTTCACTCTGTAGATTTGAGGCATCGAAGGCGTGAAGTATATTCGGTTCGGATACCCACAAAATCCCCGTTCCTGGAACGCTACCATTGGCTGATAATGACATCCACCCTCCTGACCCCGCAAGGACAACATGACTCGTAGAAATTGGCGCTGCATTCTGGAAAACACCTCCGGCGAGCCTGTATGCTTTCACACTTGCCATCGTGGGCGAAACAAAAACCAGGGAACCGTTCGGGCTGTTCCAATAAACCGGTCCTCCTGTTAGCCAATGGTCGCCCTCCGGATCTGACCCGTTGATGACAGAAATGGGAGGTTGGACTGTTTGGTTATCGTTGTAGGGGTTAAAGTGCCCCATGTTATTTCTGTCAATCAGGTAGAGCTTTGCTTCCTTTCCTCCGCCTGTTAGAAGATTAGTTCCGGGGATAAGTAGCGCTCCACCGGAACCAAGGTCCATATCGTTCATGCTAAGGTTGTTATTATTGAAAGGAGAGAACCAATCCGCTAACTTCAGGTCTGGGGTGAGCCTGACGATGCTATCACCCAGATCACGCGGCATTGGATTAGAAAAGCCATTAAAATCACCGTTGCCGGTAATGAAATAAATATTGCCTGAACTATCAGCCGCCGGCCCCTGCCCTCCCTGCCAGATAGTCCCTAATCCCGGCATTTGTCGTATACCTGGCACATCGTCAGGTGTTGTAACGTAAACAGCGGTTTGATTCAGCGTACTGGCATCATATGCCATTATCCAGCCATGGGCAGGAGTTGCATCATCGTATGATGCAAAGGCTACGTAAATCATGCCTCTTGATAGCAGCAGGGCTGAACGCTGAAGCTGCCGATTGCTGGTGAAGTTAATAATCCCGTTAACGTTGCCATCTCCGTTTCCGGGATAGCTTGCACTTATCTTTACAGGCCCGCCCGGCTTTTCTGCGCCGGTACTGATATCCAGCGCATGCAGCCAGTGAGAGTATGCACCGGTATCAGAAATGTTAGGGTCTTTGTTGGTGGATACAACATAAATAGCGTTATTTTCGGTGGAAACGTACGGGGTGCTTACGATACCCACCTCAATTGTAATATCCACAAAATTTCCCTGTGGACCGATATTTGGATCAGGAAGAGGTATGGATGATCCCAGATGGGCTATCCAGAGCGGCCGGCTGGAGTTCGGGTCATCAGCATCAAAGGCATAAACTGTGTTGTGCATTGTAGCCACGTATATTACGTTGTGAACGCCGGAGATATTCACATTGCATAGATACAATGGTTGAGCGTAAATCTGGCCGTCAACCCGGCGCGTGAATAATTTGCCAAACCGGTTCGGATTCACGTTAGAAGTATTTAAAATGACTTCGTTCAGATTTGCACCTGAACGATTGTTATCATTATGCTGGGTTATCACGGCGTTTTCTTGGCCGATGCATGTTTTTTCAAAATATCTGTTAGCCGCTGCAATGGCTGGCGTTGTTGCTGGCGTTATGGGTGCCGGTTTTGGAGAAGATTCTTTTGATTTATAGATTATTACATGAGCGGCAAAGGCAATAAGACTGATTAATGCGATTGTGACAATCGCTAAAGCAATTATGCCCCGTACATTCAAGTTTCTCCAATTACTCATAAACCCCTGTTTCTGCCCCATAAAATACTCGAAGATTAATCCAAATACTGTGCAAGCACTTCATTATACAATCTTTTGATATTATCTTCTGTTTTCGGCAAAGAAGGAAAGCCAGTATATTCTTTTGCCATCTCAACGTCTTTGAGAATGTCTAATTTATACTGGCTTTTTGAATAAAACCACCCCTGCTCTTCATAATACAGGGACAGGTATTCCTGTTCTGTCTGGCCCGGTGTGGGAATGAAAACACCGCGTTTTTTATCAAGTTCCGCAATGTCCATCATTGTCGTATAACCAGACCTGCTTATTATGAATTTCGCACGATTCATAAGTACGATCTTTTCTTCTTCGGTAACGTATGATTTAACTGTCGTCCACCTGTCAAGCTTATTTTCGAAATTGTCGTGCGGTCGCCCGAGAATCACCATTTTTTCCCCGGGAAGTTCCTGAACTTGCTTGAGAATTATCTCTTCAAGCAAGCTTCGCTGCGGTTCCGGACCGGAGATGATAATTAGAAAATCAAGGTCTTCAGCTACATCCATTTTCTGGATGCTCGATAGAATTCCTGCATAATATGCTTTCATATTTGTTGTTTTCCGGGTTGACTTGCACAATTTCCCGCTGAGACAATTGCCATTTTCATCAGGACTATTGGAAGGAACAATCACACGGTCGAATTTTTTGTGGAAATATTCATTCACATATTGGGAAGCGGTTTCGGCAGGCCTGATATAATAAGGAACGCTAAAGCGCAGCTGGTGCGAAATGAAGAAAGAGGGTATCATTTTTGAATACACACCAAGCCGGTTATCACTTATGACGGCATCGTATTTGTTTTTTGCGAGGAGGCGGTCCGTCCTTTTGTTTTCATCGGCAAGCGCTTTGACAAGAACAGGAATATTTGCAAAGAATTTTGGCAGGAAATATTTTGTCGAACTGTATGGCGCAGGATAGTCCTCAAAATAAATGAACTCACAATCAGGACATTCTTTTTTTAATAATAGAAAAGCGCCGCGGCTGGTTGCAATAGTTACTTCGTGACCATGTTCTTTAAGTTCCCTGATTATCGGGATATCCCTGGTGGCGTGGCCCAATCCCCATGACAGCGGACTTACAAGTACATGCGCCAATTCAAATCATCCTGTTCCCAAAGGGTGTGCATCTCTCCATATCCTGCGTCCTTTTTTTTTCAACATTCTATCGCCAATGAGGGTGCAAACAACCGGCATTGGTGAAAATGCATACAGAATAGAACCCACTAAATATAATATTTTGCGTGAATTTCTTACCCTGGATATTCTTGCAGACATGGGGCAATCTACGTCATTAAAATTCAGGATGGTCTTTGAGGATTCATATGCCACCCGGCTACTGTAATTGACAAAGTCCCGAAGAGATGCTACTTTTCCACCATAAATCGTTTGTTTATTCTTTATGCCGGCACGCAAATCCTCCTGGGAACTTCCATCAAATAAAGTATAACCGTTACCTATCATGTAACTTGCATGCGCATCACTTCCGCCAAGCTTTGCATGTCCGTTACAACTTTCAAGCGCAACGGCGTTTGAATATCCATCCCTGTGTAATGCATTGAATACTTCTATCCCGTCAAACTTTAATGTGTTTATTTTTCTTCCAACACAGGAACAATGCGCACTGAAAGGGTGCGGGGCAATGGCTATCCCATCCTGCATGTGTATTTGTTCTATCGTTTCTTCGGGACTTAAACCCGGATTGACCTGCTCCTGGAGGAACAATCCTAATATTTCTCCTCCTTTTGAAGAAATCTCTTCACCTATCACCACCAGTTCCCTGTTGTACTTCCGGGCTTCAATTGCGCCTTTAATCGTGTTGTGATCAGTTATACAGAGAACATCGAGCCCAAGTTTTTCAGCAACCCTGACTGATGTCCTGGGGGTGGTCACACTATCCGGATATGATAAAAACGAATATTTGGAGAACCCTGAATACATGGTGTGTGTATGAATATCGCCGACTCCTATTTCTTGCATATATTTTTTTCCCCTGCTATTATTAGTTCTTATTGTATAAAGTTTTAAGTGAACGGTTTTGAGTTTTGCAATTGTTTTTCTATACAAATCGCAGAGAATCCACTGGAGTCCTACGAGACGATACATTATTCGTATTTCAGGGGGTATCACTAAAGCATCAATTTCGATGTCTTGTGGTACCCTTAAGATACGCCCATAGATGAAAGAGCATATAAGAATTCCCTGAAATCAATTCCATAAAACTGAAATCATTCCTTAGCTCTTCTGGAATAAATTCCTTGTTTAAGTGCTTAAGGAACGTATGGAAATATCTGTAACACAGTTTCACACCTCCGCTATTCGTATCTCAAAGCATCAACAGGCTTCAATTTTGATGCCTGGTACGCTGGAATTATTCCAGCGAGTATTCCCACAATGACCGATACGGATAATGCCATGATTATCGAGTTCAATGATACTATTGCGGTGCCTCTCGCCATGGGAAGACCTCCCATAAGCGCGGGCATGAAGCCAGAAAGAATTGTTCCGAGGATTATTCCTAAAATTCCTCCAACGAGCCCGATAAATGCCGCATTGAACAGGAATATGAGCAAAATGTCAGGATTCCGTGCCCCGATAGCTTTCATAATTCCAATTTCTTTAGTTTTTTCAAGAACAGAAGTGAACATGGTGTTCGCTATCCCGATGGAACCGACTATCAATGAAACCGCCGCAATTGCAAGAAGAAAATTACTCATCGAACTCATCGTAGCAGCTCTTGCCTGCTGCATTTCCTTCCTTGAAGTAACTGAAAAATCCATTTTATTTTGAGTAACATGTCTTGAGATCATAAGCTTGTTCTGGATATTCGCGATTGATTCGTCCAGCTGATTTTGATCCCTGATCTTTACAACAAGTGTATCATAGATATCATTTGTCTTGTCTGGCATCACCTGGTATGCCATCTGGATCGGCATGTAAACACTGGTGGTCTGGTCATCAAGAATTCCCACAACCCTGAAGGAACCGCCGTTAATCGTTACCATTTTATTTATCCCGACAGGCTGGGAAAAATAAGAGGATGCGAGATTTCCCCCGATAACTATGACATTCTGGTCGGCAGAATCAAGCATCCTGCCAGTTAGTATAGTAGTTGTAGTAATCTGGGACCATACTTTCTGGTCAACGCCTGTTACAGATACTTTGCCTGTTTTGCCAAGATAGGATATATTCACGCTCTCCCTTATATTTGTGTCAATTAGCAAAATATCAGGTAAGCCCTTCAATGCCTGGACATCACTTCTACCTAACACTATCTGGTTGGTTGTTGCCTGGGCTCCGCCTCCACCACCTCCTCTATAACCAAACATGCCCCCGCCCCGTTCAAAGCCAGGAGTGATTGTCACGATATCTCCGCCAAGAGCGTTCATTTGCGCATTCAGCGATTGCTGCATCCCGTCTCCTATCGACACGATGGCAATTACCGCAGCAACGCCTATCACTATCCCAGTTATGGTCAGCCAGCTTCGCAACTTGCTATGAAGCACCATATTAAACGCATGCTTGGAACACTTGTTAAGTTTCATTTTAACCTGGAGGAATTATTAAATCTTCTCGCGCTTGAATAAATCCTTCATTTTGAAACCGGGATCAAGCAGTTTGCGGCTCTTGTACTTTCTATGGACTACAACTGCGCCAACCAGCACAACCATTCCGAAGATATATAGCATATTATCAGAGAGTACACTTGTTTGTTGTGCGGTTCCTCTTCGTCCCTGGAAACCAGCTTGTCCGCCCGCAGATGCGATGTTTTGGAGTCCGATTTTGACATATTTGTCAACGACATTTCTTACTCCCATGGTATCGGTATAGGCGATTTGGATGTGCACCGTATCTGATGAGCCATTCATAGATCTCTGCCTTCCCTGGAAGTTGGTATTGTTTCTGGCGGCTCCGTTCTGGGAACTCATATTACTTATTGAGGACTGCAACTTGAAGCTTGCAACCGTATAATCTCCTTTGTTAAGATTCCCTATGATGACTGAATTTGGGCCGCTTACGCTCCAGCCCGGCTGATCTGGAATGACCACTGATACCGAGTTTGCAGGATTACTTCCTATATTTGCAACGCTGAAAGACATCTGGCTGTTTGCATTATCTGAGTATGCCACATCGAAATCCGTTCCGCCGCCGACATATACCCCGGCAAATGTGTTTATTGTTTTTGTTTGGTTTGTCATTGAATCTTCATAAGTCAGGTATAAGTTAAGTTTGTATAATCCCGGCACTGCATTAGTATCTGCCATCACCTGGTATTCCAGGTCAGTGCCATTGCCAATATCGATGTACCTGATATATTTGGTATTGTCACTTCCGACTGGAAGAATGATCTTATCATCATTCGACCAGCTGAAAGTCAGATCCCGGAGGGGTGCATTCCCGACATTATTGATTGTGAATATTAAGCTGCTTTGCTTTCCCGGAACGAGCATCGTCTGGCCAATGTGGATCACTTCAGCGTTTTCTTTGCTCTTAACGTCAAGAGACAGGCTTTGCTGAGTCACGTCGGTTGAACCCGCCTCATAATACTTAATTTTGAGTTGATAACTTCCTGCCGGTGCATCCTTGTTTATTTGCATATGGTAAGTTACGATTTTTATATTCGCAGCAGGATCATCCGCCTGGTAGGCTTGAACTATTCCTACATCCTGAGCTGCGTTTTCACCGGGTACAAGCTCAAAAGGATACTGTGGTACAACTTCCATCATAAGATCGTTAGTAGTCGTACCGCCGATATTCTGGATACCTATACGTACATCAACGGTATTTCCTGCAATAGCGGGATTAGGGTCGTAGTTCGCAAGGCTTACCGATAGCACTGTTGAACCTGCCAGGCCCGCACTGGCTGCAGGGATATAAGCCGTCAATACCAGTATTATCAAAATTTGGAATATTGTTTTTTTCATTTTTTATTTACCTCGTTATTTTCAGATATTTTCATAATCTCTCCGTCTTTCAATTCAATTGTTGTGTGAGCATATTTGGCCAGGTTAAGGTCATGAGTCACCATTATAATCGTTTTTCCGTTGTTTTCCCACAATCTGTGAAGCATATCCAGGACTTCCCTGCCAGTAACACTGTCAAGAGCCCCGGTCGGCTCATCAGCAAGTATTATCTCAGGGTCGCCTGCAAGGCATCTTGCTATAGATACCCTCTGCTGCTGGCCTCCTGAGAGCTGTGTCGGACGATGATGCATCTTGTCGCTCAATCCTACCAGTGCCAGTATTTCCCTTGCTCTCTTTGCCGCTTTTTGGTCATCATATTCCAGGAATTCCAGTGGAAGCATCACGTTTTCAAAAGCAGACATTGACTGGATAAGGTTGTATTGCTGGAAAATAAAACCGATAGTCCTTCCTCGGAAAGACGCCAGGTCTGATTCGCTTAACGTGCTGATGTCGTGCGACCTGAGGTAAAGGCTTCCCCTGGAAGGAATGTCCAGGCAGCCTATCAGGTTCATCATCGTGGATTTGCCGCTTCCCGAAGCTCCTATAATAGCCACAAAGTCACCTTTCTTTATTCCGACGCTTATTCCCCGGAGAGCCGGTACTTCCACTTCGCCCATCTTGTAAATTTTCCAGACATCTTTCAGTTCCATTATGGTTTCCGTCATTTATTACGCCGCCTTGCCAGGAGAACGCAAGCAATTAATCCGATTAATGCGGCAGCAAATCCGAATCCTGGAGCAGCAGGAGTTGCAGTCACGGCTGTATCTGTTTGTGTTGCATCAGGTGGCTGTCCTATAGCTTCAAGGGCTGCACTGGGGTCTATGGCGTGGCCAGGCTGGTTCTCAAATAACGTTCCGTACGAGTTGAGCGGGAACGTCCTGTTAGAGTTGCGCTGTCCGAACGTTCCATTAGAGCGGCGCTGCCCTGTTCTGCTGGTATTTCGGGGTACATAAGTTCCATTGTAATTTGAATTGTTCTGTCCGGACATTATGGTGAAGTTACGCTGTCCGCCGCCTGAAATAACATGACAGGTTTGGCATGAACCATCGCCATACACTGCGGTTAGATTTGTTAGATACTGGGGCCGTGCAAAAGACTCAGGTGCCCCAGCAAGAATTATTGTTGTTAACATAAGTAATACGATTACTATTTTCCTTTTCATATTGTATCTCCTTGTTCTCTATTCTTTATTGAACAACAAATCATTTATTGTTCCTCCTTGCCAGGAGAGCACATGCAAATAATCCGACCACGGCGACCACAACTCCGAACCCTGGAGCTGTCGGAGTCCCTGCCGGTGTTACGGTTGTAACTGGCGGAGTTATTGTATCGAATGGAGTTTCTGTTGGTGCCGGGGTCATTGTGTCTGTTGGCGTTGCAGTTGATGAGAACGGCGACCCTATTGCTGTCAGGGCTGCACCCGGATTGGCTCTATGGTTAGATTGGCTCTCAAATAACATTCCATAAGAGTTGCGCGGCCCGCCGCCAGAAGGGTTCACATGGCAGGTGCCGCATGAACCATCCCCATATACTGCGGTGAGAGCTGTAAAATATTGGGGGCGTGCAAAAGATTCAGGTATTCCTATTAGAATTGCCAGTGTTAACAAAAAGAATACAGCTATGCTTTTTCTATTCATATTCCTACCGTACTATGCTCGCTTGATAGCAATGTTTTGACTGTTTTCCGATTCATATGTGTTTATTCTCTCTTTTTGGTATTATATAATTAATTGAATACTTTATCGTTACTTACTTAGGGTATGGGTTTTGTGGTGGTTAAAAAGTAGGCTAAGTAAGCCAATTTCGACGTATTCAACTAATCAATTACTTCTCTTATTTACAACCTCCTCTCGTCATCGTTTGGGGTTGTGCTGTCCGAAGCCACCGAAAATGCGTCCAAATATTCCATTGGGGTTGTGCGGTCCGAACCCGCCCATCCCCTGCATTCCATCGAAATCTTGGGGTACTCTTGAAGCTATTACGGGAGACGTCAGCAGCACATTATAAAGCGTACCGTTCATTGTCAGGGTGCCTGTTGAAACGACTGCTCCTTCATAATCTGACATTGATATTGAGATGTTTCCTACTGTGGTCGGAGTGAAGGTGGAATAATTCGTCCCGCGCGGAGGCAGTGTCATTACATTTCCATTAAGAGATAGGTTGTCGTAGCTTGTTATGTAAAGAGCATATGCCTGACCCGCAAATTTGATATCCCCCTTTGCCGTTGATGGTGCATTTTGAATGTAATTTCTTATATCCGTTGCAATCTCCGCCCTGGTCTTATTCTGCGAAAGCAGTGAACGGATAGAACTCGACGACACATTAGCCGTTTTTATGGCGGTTACATCAAGGATGTGGTACTGGGATTCACTCGTTGGATTTATTGCAAACCCGTGTCCAATGAGTACAGGTTCCACAATCGATCTTGCATATACTCTTTCTTTGCCAATGCCCGGCGTACCTGTGGGCTGGGCAAACACTGTTACTACAGTTGGTGCCGAAACCAGTAAAGCTGCAGTAAACAACAATATTGCTATTTTCTTTGTTAGTTTCATTTCAATAACCTCAAATTCCCACTTCGACTGAACGATATTTAATTTCGATGCAGAACGATGGTATGAAAAATACTTTATTTGAGTTCTTTTTATGATAAAAACAATTATGAAGGTTCTATTTGGTTTATAATTTCATTTAATGCTTTTTTATTGTTTTATAGCTTTTAGTTATATCTCAAAAGGAAGATTTTGGTGGGTGAGCCGACAAAATGTATCATCTATGAAATTGAATATTTGAAAAGCAAACACTTATTAACAAGTTTTACAATTAATTATTTGGGGTTGATATTCAATGGAAAAAAGTATTTCATTAGTCCTATTCGGAATATTTGCTGTATTAATTGTTAGCGGTTGCACTCAACAACAACCAGCAGTTCAGCAAACGCCAGTACAAACGCCAACGGAACAGCCTACAGCGGTTCAGCCAGCAGTCAAACTCTCTGCCGGGAATTATCTCGTGGATAGCAAAGGGATTACCCTCTACATGTTTGCAAGGGATGTTACGGGAGACAGTAAATGCACGGGCGGATGCCTCAATATCTGGCCTATTTTTTACCAGGAAAATATAACTATCTCGCCCGACCTCAATGCCTCAGATTTTGGAACAATTACAAGAGTGGATGGAAAGGAACAAACCGCCTATAAAGGATGGCCATTATACTATTATTCCAAGGACGTAAATCCGGGCGATATTACAGGAGAAGGAGTGATTAAGGCATGGTTTATCGCAAGACCATATACGGTGTTTCTCGCTAATAAAGACAATCTGACATTCCTGGTTGATGGAAATGGAGATACCCTGTATACCTTTGCTAAGGATATGCCTGGCGTGAGCAATTGCACAGGTGCCTGCCTGAAGACCTGGCCTGCATTCTATACCGATAGCGTTGTTGCGCCGTCTTTATTGAATATGTCTGATTTCGCCGACATAACCAATAGCGTGGGGTCTAAACAAACCACATATAAACAAATGCCACTGTACTATTACAGTAACGATACAAAACGCGGCGATATCAGTGGTCAGGGTGTGATTAATGCCTGGTTTGTAGCCGGACCTTAATTTTTTTTAAGAAACGTTTGGCGGGAGATGGGACGAGGATAACTACTCGTCAAATCTTTCACCGAATCCGCCGCCAGTTTTTCCCCTGCCTTGCCTGGAATGCGGTGCAAAGCCGTGAACAACTACTACCACTCTGCGCCCTCTTGATAGAGGTGAAATGGTTTGAGTCGAGGTTGAAGCCGTGCGTGTTACGGTAAAGCTTGCTCCGTCGCTCCCAAGGGCAGAAGGCTGCGCTAACACCTGATTGAGAGAATTGACCATAACTACAGATTGCGCATTGGCCTGAGCAGGGGTTAGTAGAGTGCCGTCTTTAATCGCAGACAAAGCACTGAATTGAACCTGGCCGAAATTATCGAGCGGAATGAAAGATCTTCCGCGAACAGGCATTTCTTCGATCCATTCTGCAGAGGATAAAGATGAGGAGTAGGTTACGGTAGTCTGGTAATTCTGACCCGTGGTGCTATCAATCAAAGAGATTGTCCACTGGTTTGCCGATGGCCGGGAGATTGAAGCAGTAATGGAATCGCCGGCGCTGATTGTGAGAGGAATATTTTGAGAGTTTGCAGGCAATATCTCGTACCATGCCTGGTAACTTACCTTGCCGTTATTATTAGCTACTGCCCGCGTTCCTGTCTGAATTAAATCGCTGCTGGTTGTGCCGCCAATGCCGACCCAGGTGGCGTCTGAGGAAGTTCCTGTTGCGCTTACCTGTGGGACCACCCATGACCCGCTGACCGAAGTAAAGCTACCGCCTGTGGCGACATACCCTGCCCAGTTATCGGAGAAATTCAATCCCCTGCCAACATTAATGGCTGGATTAGTTACTTGTTCAGCCGGATGCCCCCTGGTGCCCACAGGATGTGCAAACACTGTCACCGCCGTTACTGCTGAAACAAACAAAACTGCCGCCAAGATTTTCCATATTTTCATTTCATTCGCCTCATGCCTCCTTGGGCTGAACGATATATAATTTCGATGCAGAACATTTGTCTGAAATAAGCTTTATTTGAGTTCTTTTTCAGATAAAAACCATTCTGAAAGTTCGATAACGTTCGTTCTTCCATTTTCATGTTTTTTAATTATATTTCTCCTCTTTAGAGCGTTTATTATGCCTGTAAGCGAGGATTTTGGGATTCCCGTCTCATACCGAATGCCAGCCTGTGTTGCAGAACCGCCGTTTCTTATAAGCAAGCCTATTATCGCCTTCTCTTTATCTGAAAGTGTATCTATGACCTTTTGCATCTCGCCGGTGATGCGGATTTCTTTTGTTTCAGGTTTTGTCTCCGGGATTTCCTCAGTTTCCTTATCACTGGAGTCTTTCATCTCGGGAATGACCGTTCTTTTCTGTATCCTGTGCCTATAATATACAAAAATTACTCCAGCAACCAGCACAATAATCAGCGATACAAGAAGCACGAAAGTGGGGGAATATCTTGATTGGACTGGTACCTCCGCTGGCAGCTTGTAGTCAACTTTTATCCATGGTGATACTACCCTGTATCCGTGTATAGATAAGGTAAGCGAGGCTTCCTTTGCCTCTAACTGGTAATTGAGTTCAGGCGGTACATCAATCCTCGTGACCTCAGAACCTGCCGGAAGGTCAAATGTTATAGAATAGTCTGAATAATAACCCTCTGAAGAGAAGTTAAGCGACCAAGTATCTTCGCTCTTTGATGTCAATGCGTCTGTAACGGCATAAAGCTGGTTAGTATTATTGTCAAAAGTGTACTGTGTGCCATTTAAGAAAGGCATATAAGACAGGGATCCGGGTGAGGCGTAACCTGTCAAAAGGACATTCCCGGAATTGTCTACATAACCATTAAGCAATAGCTGCTCCTCGTTTATCGTTTCCTGCGCGTGCACTCCGGTTACCAGTATTACCAGCAGGAAAAGGAATATTCGAATGTTCATACCAATTGGTAATGCCACAGGCTGAAAGACCATTTAAGAATTCCCTGAAATTCTCCTGAAAGCAGTTCAAAAAAAATGAAATCACGCATTGGCTGTCCTATTTTATCAATACCCTGTTTCCCATCCCATCCCTCTTTCGTATTATCAATCCTCTTCTCTCAAGCTTATCCAGAAGCCTGCTCACTTTTGGCTCCGAGAAGCCTGTCTTTAAGATAAGTTCTCTTTGCAGGATTTCATTATTATCGACGATTTTCTGTAACAATATCTTCTCATCACCCTCAAGCAGGTTAGCAGCCAGCATGGCTGTACTTTTATTCTCTGCTGCTGTATTCTCTTTTAATGCCGGCGCCCCGCTTTCATTTGAGAGCAGGAATATATATAGGAATGACATACCTCCAAACCATGCAGTTACTATCAGGAACAGCACCTCATTCAGCGAAAAATACGAAGCCCCTTCTACCGGGACTGCCTGGCCATTCTCCAGAATGAGTTGAACCGGACCAGCCGCAAGGAGCCTATTGATAAGCAGAAGCACAGAGAGAATCAAAACAATAGCCGATATTAAAATATTATGCTTCCCAATATTTAATTTGAGTTTCATTTGAACCGTCAGTATAATTGTGCGTTAAATGTTATTGAATTATTATATCTTTTTCGAAAGGATCGTCCATAATTTATGCAGCGCTAAGTTATTCTATGATTTTGCTGAAGCTTATTGAAGCCACTGCAAACATTGCTACATCGAAAATTACAATGGCTGCAATATCAGGCAAAAGGTTTCTAATGTCCCCGCTTATCAACAGACCCCTCACGGCATCCACTGCGTAAGTTAAAGGATTAAAATAAGCGAAGTATTGTAAAACGGTGGGCATCAGCTTGATTGGATATAAAGAATTACTGACAAAGAAAAGCGGCATGATTATAGCCTGGCCAATACCCATGAACCTCTCTCTTGTTTTCATTAAAGATGCTATAAGTATAGAGATGGCAGCGAACCCGCCCGAAACAAGGAATATTATTAAAATCGCCGTAAGGAAATACAACGGATTAAATATAAAATCAACTCCGATAAGCAACGCCACGGGTATAATTATAAGGACCTGGAAAATTGCCCTGACGCCTGAAGCTACAGACCTGCCAATAACCGTAGCATACCTGGAAGCGGGAGCCACAAGAAGCTTTTTCAAGATACCGGTCTCTCTTTCCCAGACGATGGTTAAACCATAAAAGACTGAGACAAATATAGTAGATTGCAGCAACACTCCAGGAGTGATATAATCAAGGTAAGGTATCCCATCGGTGGGTATAGCTTTGACATGGCTCATGACAGTTCCATAAACGGCTAACCATAAAATTGGCTGGATAGCTCTTGTGTATATTTCTGTTCTATCATGCTTGAGCCGTCGCAGCTCAAGTTCTATCATAGCAAACATTTCCCTCCAAGAGTCCATTATTGTCAAATATATCCCTTTCCGCTCATGCTCCTTATCTGCTTAATCTCCCTAATACCGCCACCCTGCAAAGAAATAGCTCCGGCATATTTTAAGAAAACATCATCCAGGGTCGGCCTGGTCATAGATATCTTCTTTACAGACACGCCTTCGTTTCTCAGTATCTCCATAACAACAGGCAACGCAGTTTCTGCATCCTTGACAACTACATTTAATTCCGAATTAGAAATTATAACATAGCTGACAAAATCCATACTTCTGATCATCTTTAAAACATTTTCTGCAACAATATGATTCGTTAGAATGAATTGAATGACTTCTTTTTTGATTGAATGTTTAAGTTCATCGGCAGTACCGAACTTGACCATCCTGCCTCTATCAATTATAGCTATCTCATCAGAGTAAATGTCGGCTTCATCCATGTAATGCGTATTAAAAAAAACAGTTGTATCAAATTCCTTCTTAAAAGATACAAGCTTCTCCCAGACAACCTTCCTGGCAGTAGGATCAAGGCCCAGTGTAGGTTCGTCCAGGAACAAAATCCTGGGCCTGATTAGCATAGCGCATGCCATCTCAAGCCTTCTGATCATGCCGCCCGAATATGTTTTAACAAGGTTATCGGCAACAGAATCAAGTCCCATACCTTCAAGTGCTTCCCTGATAACTTTCGTTCTGCCGGTCGATGGAAGCCCGTAAATTTTGGCGTATATGAGAAGATTCTCATAGCCGCTGATATCGGTCCAGACGCTCATTTCCTGGGGAACATAGCTGATAACTTTCCTGACTTCGGCGTCCCTCCTGATAACATCTAATCCGAAAATAGATGCTTCACCCGAAGTAGGTTTAAACTGGGTTGTTAAAATCCGCATCAACGTAGTTTTGCCCGAACCATTGGGGCCCAGCAGGGCAAAAACATCCCCTGCTTTAACCTTTAGATTAACACCATCTAAAGCCCTGACCTTGCCGCTATAAACCTTAACAAGCCCATTAACTTCAATTGCAATAGTCATATTTTGGTTTTCATTCCTAGAGCGTTACCACAGGAATATCGTGGTATCCAGATTTCAAAACTTCGTAAATGATATTGGTCTCGATTTTTTCTATTTCTTTCCAGGTTCGTAATTCTTCAACCAGTTTATTGAGAATTATCTGATCCTGAGCAAAACATGAAGCAACGATAGAATGAGTAGGGCCCAACGAAAGGGCAACAAAAAAGAACTCTTTCTTAGAAGCAAGTTTTCCTGCAATTTTTCTGACATCAATGCCCGGAGCGAGAGTTATTCCCAGCATGAAGACATTTGTATATCCGAGCTTGCGTGGGTTGATATTGGCCTGGATTTTAATGTAACCGGCATCTTCGAGTTTATTCCTTCTCCGCTTGACGGTATCATGTGAAATCCCGATTTTCCGGGCTATTTCCACATCATCCAATCTTCCGTCCTGCTGTAACAATTCGATTATTTTTTTGTCGGTCTCGTCCATCATTACCCCAAAAAAGCCGTGATAAGCTGGTTACTCTTTTGCGCAAGGTCAGTTATTTCGATTTTGCGAAACCCGGCTTCTGTGAGCCATTCCCTGTATTGCGCTTCAGTGTAGGTATTTCCATCTTCCGTGTTCGCCAGCATATTCACGGCAAACATCTCTGCCATGGGGCTTCGTCCCCTGACCATATCCTCGATTGCAATCATCCCGCCGCTTCCCAGGATATTACCGGCACGCTTTATGAGCTTCCTGTTTCCTTTCTCTGAATAAATATGGCAGATATTGCCCATAAAAATAATATCAAATGATTCGCCAGCGAATTCATTCACAAAATCATTCGTGAAATCTCCCTTCCTGAGAATAAGATTCTTAACATCCTCCAGCCCGAACTGGGTTTTGACGTAATCAATTGTATCAGGCAAGTCATAAAGAACCGCATTCAAGCCCCTGTTCACAAAGGCTTTTGCGTATTTACCGGGTCCTCCTCCCAGGTCAAGCACGGTTTTCGCATTCCTCTTCCTTTTGATGCAGTATTCTACAGCTTCTTCAACGATTTTCTCAGGCCTTGATGCCATTGCATTCATGAAAGCTGCAACATCACGCTCTTCCCTGTCAGGCTTTTCTCCTTTGATAATCCCGGGAAGCTTGAGCCATGCTTCCATGATATCGAGAAAATGAGGAAGAGACCCCCCGACATAATCCTCACCGCCTTCAAGGAAGAGAGACCGCGACTTTTCAGCTATGATATACCTGTCCTTTCTCTTATTGATATATCCCGAAGCGCAAAGCGCCTCCAGTACGATGAAAAGAGCCCGCTCATCTGCATTGAGCATACTCTTCAGGGCTGCTAGGTCCTTTTCCCCGGAGAGGGCCTCAAATATTCCTGCTCTCTGTGCTGAACCCAGCAATACAAGTTTGCTTGCATAGTCTCTTGCAGTTTCAAAATCAAAATCTTCATTCGATGTCCACATTTTTGCCATATTGCTTCTTACCTCTTTTTTGCGAATTTTTCGCAGATATTATTAAATATATGAGTATACTATCGTATGGTTCGATTCAATATATTAATTTATCTAACATTGACGAGATTGATATGCTCCAAAACGATAATACAGAAAATCACTCAATAGAGGTCAGGAATCTCACAAAAAAGTTCGGCGACTTTACAGCAGTAGATAATATTTCCTTTTCAGTAAAACGTGGTGAGACTTTCGCGTTTCTTGGGCCGAACGGTGCAGGAAAAACAACAACAATTAAGATGCTCACAACTC
>CABMII010000146.1 GCA_902386255.1 uncultured archaeon | reverse complement strand
ATTCTTGATTTGCAGGCTAAACCATTTGATTTAGGATTCATACGGGGGCAGCCTGCACCTATATATAGCTATCTGTAGCCGTGTTTTTAGCAGAAATTGGAAGAAAAATTAGCTAACTACTGAATATGATTGAAGAAATCCAATTAGCCATTTAACTTAAAAAGTTATCTCTTTTTTGGCTATGACCTGATTTTAACAAGAGAGTACGCCAGAAATCTATCGACAGATTTAAATACTTTACCAAGACCCCTCTTATGGCAGAAATTTATAAAGTTTTTAAAGGAGTTTCCATCACAGACTCCCTTAAAAACTATTTAGCTATAAGAAATGTCGCGGATTTTCTCCTGCATGATTCAAAGAGTTTGTAAAACCCTTTATACATTTATATTATGTGGAAAACATAGCAAAAGTACTGAAAAAAGAGCATGACGTCCTCTTTGCGTACATTTTCGGCTCGTATGCAAAAGGTGTCCAGAACGAAAAAAGCGATGTAGACATTGCTGTTTATTTAAAAGATGAAAATATTCTTGAAAATGACCAGCTTTATCCTTCCAGGCTAGCAATAAAAATCGAGAAGATTCTGGCTGAAAAAAAGACCGTGGACGTGAGAGTTCTCAACGGCTCAACCCTCAGGTTCAAAAACCAGGTTCTGAGATACGGTAAGCTTCTCTTCTCCAAAGATGAAAAAAAACGGATAGAATTTGAAACCTTCTCTTTAGACCATTATTATGATTTCAAATCACACCTTGACATGTACGATGCTGCAAGGCGGGCGAGGCTTGGGGTATGATAAGCAGCGAGGCCATAAACGCCATGATAGACCTTATTGATGAGAATATTCGTCTTATCTAGAAACCATCGTCACCTGTACGCCTTTAATATCTCAATGCCCTTTTTTGGAAGTTCAAGTAAATCCCTGCTCAGACCATCCTTATCGTTACAAATCTTTTTGCCTATTAAGGCATTCAAATGCTCTTTATAAACATCCTGTGGCGTCTTTTTAAAACCATCGGGGTAATACGTTTTAATAACAAGCCCGCTTAAATCAATACTCCCGTTAAACGTAGGCTGCTTCTCAAATAACGCCGGTACTGTGATCAATTTCTTCCCATCACCAAGCTCTGAAAGGAAAACAAAAATCGTCCTCCCGACATAGGCCTTTGCAGCTACCGCTTCTATACTTCCCCTGAAACCTTTTCCATTGACCTCGTTAATTAATAATCCGCAGTATCCCACTCCAGTTCCGTTCAGGAAATACCTTACCCTGACGGACAATTCCACCTGCATTACAGGCACTTTAATCTCAGAATGCTCATTATCGGCTTCCAGTTCCAGAAATCCATCTAAATTATCCATAAATTTTTATGCCCTGGTAATATGCAATCATTGGCTTATTTTTTCAAGCCTTATCCTGAACTCTTTCCTGTGCCTTTTCTCTTCATCCAGTATATGTTTTAACACCCCGACCACTTCAGCATCGTCTATCATTTCGATATGTTTTTTGTATCTCTCTATAGCATCCGTTTCAAGCGCCTTTTGCATTTCCAGTTGCCCCTTAAGGTCATCTCCCCCGAAATCAAGCTCTTGATGTTCCATGCATGGCTTACCGCCACGTTTCACGATTAATTCGGCAAGCCAGTTCATATGCCGCATCTCGTCAATAGAAATCGCTTCCGTGACCCTGCTCGGGTCGCACCTGGGCATGATAAAAGCGTTCCTTATGTAAATCAGGATAGCTTCGATTTCCTTCCTATAATCCTCATTTAATAAGCGGATGATTTCTCCATCCTCCAAATTCAGCCCTCCATGTAAGAAGATTGAGCAAATAGTATTTATCTTTAATTGAATGCTCATAATTTTTATAGCAAGTATGTATATCTCAGGCTTATGTTAGAATCCCTTCAAGCCGTCATGTTAAATTACGGTTATTTCGGCCTTTTTCTTGCAAGTTTTCTTGCATCGACGATAGTTCCTTTTGGAAGCGAAGGGATTCTTGTATTTCTTGTTTACGAGAAATTCAACATCCCGGCCCTGGTGCTTATCGCATCGGCTGGAAACTACCTCGGCGCCTGCACAAGTTATTATATCGGTTTAAAAGGAAGAAGTTTTGCAGAAAAGTATCTCTCTATTGATCCCAAAAATCTTGAAAAAGCAGAGAAATATTTCTCAAAACACGGAACAGGTGTGCTTTTATTTACATGGCTGCCAGTTATAGGAGATGCATTTACTGTCTTTGGCGGATTACTGAAGGTTAAGTTCTGGATTTTTTCAGTTCTTGTTTTTACGGGAAAGTTGCTACGATATCTGGCTGTGGCATATTTTGCGGCGGCTGTTCTTTGACGAATCTCTTTTGTCACCTAATTTCATGGGATAATCTCGCACCCATTATTGAATTCAGGATATTCAAAATCCGACATGCTTACAGACCCGTTCCTGATAAGCTCCCTTACCTGCGGCAGAGCATCCTGTAATTTCTTCACAAGATGCCTTACAGTCGCACAGATAAGGGAATAACCATTCTCCCTGAGCATTTCCTGCGACCTGTTCACGAAAAGACACCTGCCGCCGCAGATATGGAATATGTCACAGGATACGCAGGGTTCGCCAACTTCGGCTTTTTCGCAAAGCGAGTGCGGGGCATCATCAAATATCGAGCCTATTACTGAAAAATCAAAATCGATGGAAACAGGACATGCGGAAATCCTGCCGTCAGGCATTACTGAAAAGAAATCAATCCCTGAACCGCATCGCAGGCGCGATCTCTTACCTGATAGCAGCGAATTCATGATGCCAATAAACGGAACTATCCCGTAAACGCGATGTGAGCGCGACATCTCATCCACCCACCAGTCCACAAGCGAAGAGATGCCGCAATTGTATTCAGCGATCCATTCCTCAAGTCCGGGTTCTGTATTTTCCCAGGCTTCCCAGAACATATCAAAACCGAGCTGCCAGTGAACATGGTCAAAAAGCACTGTGCCCAGAAGATGCCGCACGTTTTCGTTGATATCAGTACCCTGTGCCACCGTCATCCTTGCAACGAGGTCGCCGCAAAAACCCCTTTGTTTTATGAATTTTGAATTATGTATTATACGTTCATATACGCCCTTCCCCCGCTCTTTGTCAGTAACTTCCTTTGTCCCGTCGATTGAAACAAGGATGGAATGGAACTTTTTTAGGTATTTCGGTTTGACGTTATCTAAAAACATGCCATTTGTCTGGATAACGAATCGCCCCGGTATCGCATCCATGATATTTTCCATGGTCTTGATGCGAAGGAGCGGTTCGCCTCCGTAAAATTCGATAACCGGATTACTGTCCCTGGATAAGAACGATTTGAGGTCTGCTATCTGATATTGGATTTCTTTTGGGGGAGTATCGCTTCCCCCTCCGCAGTAATTGCAGTTGAGGTTGCATTCTTTTGTCAGGATTATATGGTAGTGCATGCCCGGTTTGCACCCTTTCGCTGTTTTATATTAAAAACCATTCTGAAAAATAACTCTTTGCGTCCTTTGCGCCCTCTGCGGTGGTTAAAACAAAACCGCAAAGACGCGAAGTCCGCAAAGCATTAATTGTACTATAATAACTTTAATCCAGGTCGCTTAAATCCGGCTTTTTCTTCGGGTTCGTATCCTTTGCGGAAGCTATTACGTCGTCGATGCGCAATATCATACCTGCCGCTTCAGTTGCCGAGGTAATCGCCTGCGTTTTCACGCGAAGCGGTTCGATGACGCCGTTCTTCATCATATCCACAGGCTTGCCTTCGTACACATCAAGACCGACGTTCTTATTCCCCTGTTCATGCTCTCTTCGCAGTTCGACAAGCATATCTATGGCGTCAAGCCCTGCATTTTCCGCAAGGGTTTTCGGGATGATTTCAAGCGCCTGCGCGAATTTATTCACTGCAAGCTGTTCCCTGCCTTCCAGCGTGGAAGCATATTCCTTGAGGCGAAGCGCAAGTTCTATTTCAGGCGAGCCGCCGCCTGCCAGTATTTTCTCATCTTCGATTGCCACGCCCACTACACGCAAAGCATCATGCATGGCCCTGTCAAGGCTTGTTACGACGTGTTCGGTTCCGCCGCGCAACAAGATTGACAAAGTATCAGGATTCTTGCATCCCGTAATGAAAATCATTTCCCCGTTCCCGACCATTCTCTCTTCGACAAGCTTTGCCTGACCAAGAGCCTCAGGTCTTATCTCATCCAGGCTTGTGATTATTTTGCCGCCTGTTGCCCGTGATAATTTCACAAGGTCGTTCTTCTTTACCCTGTGCGTCACGAAAATACCTGCTTTTGCAAGGAAATACCGTGCCATGTCGTCCACGCCTTTCTGGCAGAATACTACGTTCACGCCGCCTCTGATTACTTTATCCGCAGCATCTCGCACCTGTTTTTCTTCCTGCTCAAGGAACATGCGTGTCTGCCCGACCCCTTCAATGGATATCTCGGATTTCGTTTCTGTTTTCCTGACCTCGATCGGGGTTGCAAGGATTGCTATTTTCGCATTCTCTATCCGGGATGGCATGCTCGCGTGGGTCTTTGTCCTGTCCAGGATTATGCCCTCAACAAGCTCGCTGTCCTCCACACTTCCTTCCCCGCGCCGCTCAATCGATATGTCCTTGATGGTGACTTTCTTTTTCCCGTTCTCGGTTTTAACTATCGATTTAATGGCCCTGACAACAAGGTCGGAAAGTTTTTCTCTTGAGAATTCGATGCCTTTCCCTGTAAGCGCAGTCTGGGCGATTTTACGAAGCTGCTCGTCAGTTGAATCCACTGCAATATCTGAAAGGATTTCTTTTGACTTGTGCGAGGCAAGGATATACCCGTGGATAATGGTCGTGGGATGAACGCCCAGTTCCATCAATTCCTGAGCGCCTTTCAGGAATTCGCCGGTCAATACCGCTGCAGTTGTTGTCCCGTCCCCGACTTCATCGTCCTGCGTCTTTGCAACCTCGGCGACTATCTTTGCAGCCGGGTGCTTGATTTGCATCTCATCAAGTATTGTGGCGCCGTCGTTTGTGATAATTACAAGTCCTGCCGGGTCTGTGAGCATCTTGTCCAGTCCCTTGGGACCGAGCGTAGTTCTCACGGCTTCAGCAACTGCCCTGGCTGCCATGATGTTGCTTCTTTTTGCTTCTTCTCCTCTTGTTTCCTGCGTTCCCTGTTTTAAAATGATAATCGGCTGTCCGCCCATTTGACCTGGCATAGATATTCTCCTTTATAATTAATTAAATGCAAATACGGCATCGGCTTTTTCCAGTGATGGATTTGACCTTGCCTTTCTGTTGTTTCATGTTTATAGTTCTATAAAAAAGCTTCGCTTGGGGTTCTGTTAAGTCTGCGTCTGATTAACATTGCTGTCAAAAATCGTCAGATGAATCTATCTTTCAAATTTTTCCAGAGATTCCTTAGGTTGTATCCTTGTAATTATCGGATACATATTCAGATACAATTTAGGGAACTCCCTATTACTAAATCCTGCCACATCCTTAAAATGTAGTTTTTTATAAAAATCTATAGATGTGAGTTTAGAATCAACCGTGATATATCGGCAACCAATTTCCTTAGAAATAGATATTGTTTTACCTATTGCAAATAATAACATGAACCCTGAGTTTGACAGTTAATAAATCTTTTCTCTCGTAAATGTCTCCCTTTTTTGGCAGGAAAATCTATTTGACAGTTAATAGAATTTTACTAAATATCTTAGCAATTTGCTATATTATTCCCCGATTT
>CABMII010000145.1 GCA_902386255.1 uncultured archaeon | reverse complement strand
TTCTTAAATGTCGGTGATATAGTAACCATGGTGCGCAAGTAGTATCATTGCATTAAAGGATAAATAATTATTTATTGTGATGATATTACTTTATTATTCATAACTGAATTATGGAACTGTGCCATATATGGAGGATAAAATATGAAAAAGCAATATGGAATAATAGTAGCGCTGTGTGTGACAGCTTTATTCGTTGCAGGAGTAGCTTTCGGAGCTACAAATCTGACGAATATCACAGACGTAAATGAAACACATGAAAATGAAACAAACGCAACGGAAATTGCAATTGAATCTGGAAATGCCACAGCTATGCCTGTAAATACTACTGTCGAACCTGCTGCCCCTGCAGGGACGACCATTGAAACTACAACTCCGGTATCAACTCCAAAGCCATCTCCTGGATTTGGAATAGTAGTGACTATTGTGGCCGGACTATCGGCAATATATATATTTGGAAAGAGAAGATAACAAGTATATCTTCTTTGTTTTATTAAACTGCCTGCCGTGTATGTATTTTTGAATCTGCCATGTTGAATCCATTCATTATATTTTCTGGACAAATGCTATTAAGTGAGTCAGCATTGACGGCAATCACTATAGAACGACTCCAATTGCTCATTCGATAACCTGTGGAAACCCAACATTAAATATCCATAAAAACCTATAGCTATGGGTAAGAATGGCATTATTTGAATTATTTATATCCTATGGCATGATTGGTCTTTTTATCCTTAGTATTATTTCGTCAATTATACCGATACCCACAGAGCCTGTAGTGTTCGGACTACTTGGCGTAGGAGGAAATCCTGATTTAATATTCATAACTTTGACATCAGGCTCATTGATCGGAGCTTCCCTGGGCTATTACATGGGAAAACATGGACTTACAAAAATTATACAACATCACAATAAAGAAAAAGAGAACCAGACCAGGATTTATTTCAGGAAATATGGTACATTATTACTCTTTATTTCGCCATGGATTCCTGTTGTTGTAGATCTTGCTCCTATAGTGGCTGGTATACAAAATTATGACTTAAAACGGTTCTTGATTGTGATTTTAATTGCAAATATTTTTAAGAGCATAGGGGTTGTTTTTCTATCTATCACAATAATTTCCTGGTGGACGCTCTTCACGAAATATGGTGTATGGTGGTGGAATTGAACAAGCTCACCAGAATGGATACTTGAAGTAATCTGAAAAGCAAGAGTCAGAAATAATTAATTAAGCATAATTTTATTAATACGTAGGTTATTGAAGTATACGGTGGAACTGATGAATATTCTAGAAGTTACAGAGGATAAAATCTTCCAGACATTGGGTAAAGGCAGAGACGCAAAATTTAAACCTATCGATAAAGCCAGGCTGAAAAAACCTGTTGAACATTTTGATTTTACTCACCTCCTGAAGTGAAAAACTGTTGTAATAAATATTCATCTAAAATTCGCGCCTGAATTTATTTTTCGAGAGTTGTTGGGGCGATCTATCGTCTTTCGAAAGCATGAAAAGACACCCATCTTTGCAGTCACAAACTCCCTGTACATGACCTGTATAGCGTTTTCAGGAACATACAGGATAAAATACCACTGCATATACACACACCCGATAACATGCAAGCTCAACCATTTCCTTAAATCAAGATGCTCCCCCGCTTACAAGCCAGAGATTGCATGGCCGTCGTTATATCCAAATTATGATTTGTCCGATGCAATACAATGGAATTATTCTTTTTCCGTAAGCACATCAACGCGCTGGTGAAGCTCAGTCATACTTTCTGCCAGCTTCTTGATTAGTTCAGCGCACCTGTCAGTAAAACTTACAGACGCAGTGATATCGAGATTGTCTTTTGAATCTGCAATATCTTTCATTAAACGGTCAGCCATTTCTATTATTTCTTCCGGATATACAACCATATTAAAATCCTCCCTTAATCTAATCAATATTCACAATACATATTTAATATTTCTGAACCCAGCTTATCAGAATCTTTTTTCGATGGAGACAACATGACCCTGAAACCCCTCGGCATTTGCCAATTTAATAATCGTATCCTTCAGGTTTTTTAACCCGAATTCGTTTATTATCTGGACACAGGATTTCTTTATAAAATGGCCAACATTCAGGCCCGAAACCATCCTTGCATATCCTCCGGTAGGCAGAACATGATTGGTTCCGGAAGCATAATCACCCGCCGCAGCCGGCGCATATTTGCCAACCGATATTGAACCTGCATGCTGTATTTTTTCAAGAACGCTCAACGGATCGGCAACCATTATTTCCAGATGCTCGGGAGCAAGCCTGTCTGATGTGACGATTCCTTCATCAAGGTGATTGGCAACAAGGATAGCGGCATGTTCCAGGGATTTTTCGATAATATCTTTTCTTGGCAGGGTTTTTGGCTGTGCCTCAAGTTCTTCCATTACTTTTTCCGCAACCTGCTGTGAAGTCGTAATCAGGATGGCTGTGGCTTTCGGGTCGTGCTCGACCTGTGCTATCATATCCGCCGCTATCCAGCCAGCATCCCCGGTCTCGTCCGCAAGGATAACCACTTCGGAAGGGCCTGCAGGGAAATCTATCTCCACAGTGTTCCTGACAAGCATCTTTGCCGCAGTGACATAAACACTGCCGGGACCCACTATCTTATCCACCGAAGGTATAGTCTCCGTCCCGAATGCCATGGCTGCAATCGCCTGCGCCCCGCCAACCTTGAATATCCTGTCCGCGCCTGCCATATCCGCCGCTACGAGAGTAAGCGGGTTGATTTTCCCCTCTTTATCCGGGGGCGTGCAAACGATGACTTCCGTAACCCCGGCAACCTTTGCAGGAATTACGGTCATTAAGGCAGTAGAGGGATATGCAGCAGTTCCGCCCGGCACATAGGCGCCCACGCTTGCGATTGGGGTTACCTTGTATCCGAGGATTAAACCGGGTTCAACTTCGGTAAGCGTTAGACCCGCTTCCACCTGGCTGCCGTGATATGCCGCAATATTGGCTGCGGCATTTTCCATGGCTTCGATCAGTTCAGGTTTTACCACCTCATATGCATCCTCTATCTCTATATCCTCCACTTCGATATCTCTCAGCATCACACCGTCGAATTCTTTTGTGAACTTCTTTAAAGCTGCATCATTTTCTTTTTTGACCTGGTTTATTATAACGCCCACATCATCCATCACTTTAAAAAATTCCACTTCTCTCATCATCATTTGTTCCATATCTTCCTGGGTAAGCTCGGAAATTTTCTTATATAGCATACAAAAACACCCCGATAATAAATTATCCTTTAAACTGATAATCTTAATGGAACTTGCCTTACAAATTCAAAAATTCATTTCCCTTATGCGACAGCTATATAATCACACAACGCTTAACTTAATTCGGGAGGAAAAGGTTTTGATAAAGAAAGAAAAGCTGCTCAAGGACGTGATGACAAAAAGAGTGGTGACCATTCCATCAACGCTGTCAATCAAGGAGGTCACTAAAATCATGGCAAGGGAAGAGGTATCAGGGGTCGCCGTATCCAGTCCTGCAAGAGGAATAGTGGGGATAGTCTCAGAGTGCGATGTGCTGCAGCATTTCGGGAAAAGGAACTGGGAGCTTTTAACTGCCGAGGAGATAATGACGCCATACGTTGAAGCTATCAGGCCTGAAACGACCCTTGTGCAGGCTGCGGATGTCATGCAAAAGAAACGCATCCACAGGCTGCTGGTGATGGGAAGGGACTTAAGCGAACCCCAGATGCCGGCCGGCATAATCAGCGCAAGCGATATTGTCAGGGAAATAGGGAGAGACGGCTCCTGAAATCATAATTTTTGCCAGTATCCCCCTCATATCTGCCTTATTTTGGGCTCGATGACCATCTCACAGTAATTGGCGCCGCTGCACATGTTCGCATTCAACTTGTGGGTATAGAGGGGATTCAGGGTTTCAACAGCCGATTTATCATAGGTCATGCACGCCTTGAGAGCTACAGTTTCCGGATCAAGTCCCATCTCCCTTGCCCTGTTAAGCATGGGGCATTCAACCACCTTCCCAACCGCCCTGTCCTTCGTCTCTTCTACCATCTCGAACCTGAATTCAGGTCCATAGAGAGTCGCTCCTGCAATCATGAATACATCGCTGAGTTCCTTTGCATTTCTTGAGGGAAGGCCAAAAGCTTTTGCGAAGTTCTTCGATTCCTTACCCAATTCGTTCCATATCTGCCGCTCGATATCGTCATATTTTTCACCGAGGACTTTTCTTAAGTGCATGTCGTAAATAAAAGGCATGGCACTTGCCGATTTGGCCGCTATCTCCCATCTCTTCTCTGCGGGAATATCTTCTATGCTTACCATCTTTCTAACCTCCACTTATCAAGGCTTCTTAATGCCTCAATAGGATATGATTTTTAATGATACAAATAAGTTATGGTCGAAGCAATGTCGCCAAAAGCATCTTATGATTTCCAGTTAGAATTGATTTCTCCCAATCCCCAGCCCAGGTATTCCTTGATAATAATGTATGCCATTTCAGGAGGTATCGCCCCGACTTCGGTGCATATCAAATCAATATACTCGCGAGGTGTGATATCAAACGCCGGGTTTTTCACTATTACTTTTGAAAATTCACGGAGTTTTTCTTTGCTTATAACCTCATCGCTATCGCGTTCCTCTATTTCAACAAGTTCTCCAAGCAATGTTCTAGGACTGAATTTATAAGTCTCGGCAGCGATTATTACGTTTTTCCTGGCTTCATGGGCAGCCAGAGCAACCTGTGACGTCCCTATTTTATTGATAACCGAACCATTGGCTGTAACTGCATCAGCGCCCATAATCACAAGGTCAATATCTTTCATGAAATATCGCACTGCAGAGTCCACAATCAACGATGTTTCTATCCCGAGTGAGTCAAGCTGCTTAATGGTAAGGTGACCCTGCATCCTCGGTCGTGATTCCGTGGCAATGACATTGATTTTTTTCCCGCTGGCATGCGCCTCAGCCATAATCGAAACAGCAGCTGAGGAGTTGCAGTGCGTCATTATGGTATCCCCGTCCCTTACTCTCCGGGCTCCTATCTCGCCTATTTTTCTTACCGCATTTTCGGAATTAGTGATGAATTCATCAGCCAATTTTCTAACGCTGGCTTTTGCTTCCTCCGGATTTTCCCCAACATATCTCATCACAGCCCTGACCGCATTCGGAAGCGATACCGCAGTCGGGCGCGTGCTGATGAGCAATTCGGCAGCATATTTCATCTTCTTATTAAAATCAGCAATGTCCCTTGCCGGGAAACGACCTGCATAATCGCGAAGTTCAGCCGCCGCAGCACGTGCAATCCTCCCCGCGCCCCGGATTTCCATGCTTTTTATTTTTTCGGCGGTTTCCTTAAGCTGTTTCATTGTCCCTCCAGAATACTGTATATCAGGTTCATATTAATATAAGCTTCAACGTATCGTGCAAGTTCTTCTATGCCATCGCTCCTGTTTCCTTCTTTGTAAGTAAGCCCTTTGCGATTATACAGGTAGCCAAGGAAAGACTTCCGTAAATTTTCATTTTCAAATATCCCATGAAGATATGTCCCTATGACAAGCCCGTTATCGCTCACGGCTCCATCATCGCCGAAAGCGGCTTTCCCGCCATCCGTTTCACCCATGTGTATCTCGTAACCTATTATTTTTTCACCTCCAATGGATAAAAGTATCCCGCCATTCCCTGTGACTATTTTTTCACTTTGCTTTGTTTGTTTTTCATATTTTCCAAACCGCGTGGAAACCTTGAGCAGTCCCAAGCCTTTTATTGAACATGCACCGTCTGTTCCTTCTACACCGCTATCCGTGATTAATTCGCCAAGCATCTGGTAACCGCCGCAGATTCCGATAACGGGCGTCCCTTTCTTTGCTTCTATTATGATTTTTTTATCCATCCCGCTTGCAATTAATTCTTTCAGGTCATCCATGGTGTTTTTTGTCCCCGGCAATATGATGGCATCGGGCTTATCGAGTTCTTCATCAAGATTCGTATACTTGACAAAAGCATAATTTTCAAGAGGTTCAAAATCAGTAAAATTCGATATGTGCGATAGTCTTATCACTGCAATTTTTACAGGCTGGCCATTATGAACTGGTGTTTTATCCTTTATGGAAACAGAATCCTCTGACGGTATTCTCATATCTGTGTACGGTATAACGCCAAGTACCGGCAGAGCCGTCAATTCTTCAAGCTGTTTTATTGCAGGCTCAAGCAATCTCATGTCTCCCCTGAATTTGTTTATTACAAGCCCGCATACAAGGTGCTTGACGTCCTCAGGCAGCAATTGCAAAGTTCCATAAATGCTTGCAAACACCCCGCCACGCTCGATATCACCGACAAGGATTATGGGCGGCCTGACAAGGCGCGCCATGCCGATATTCACTATATCGCGGGAATAAAGGTTTATTTCTGCTGCGCCTCCCGCTCCCTCAATTACGATTACATCATGCAAGCCTGACAGGCGGTTATATGCCCCGGCAACGGTTGACCTTATTTCATCCATTGAATCATAGTAATCGCCTGCTTCTTTATCCGCATACGGTTTTCCCAGGATTACCACCTGCGAGATATGATTGCCCTTTGGCTTTAAAAGAACCGGGTTCATATCCGCGCTTGGTTCAAGTCCTGCTGCTTTTGCTTGTATTGCCTGCGCAATTCCTATTTCTTTGCCGTCTTCTGTCACCCAGGAATTGAGGCTCATATTCTGCGCCTTAAATGGAGCGACGTTATAGTTTCTTGAAAGAATCCGACAAAGCGCGGTCACCAGTATGCTTTTTCCCACATGGGAGCCTGTGCCCATGACCATGAGATTCTTTGTCATAGTGCTTCCCGCCAGCGCCTGTAAGCTACACAAACACATGCCATCAGGACAAAAAACATTGCGCCCGTGCCTGTGCTATCTGAAATATAACCGTATGCGGTCTTCCAGCCCTCGGCGTATGGTTTGAAGCCGTAATCAAGTGTCCAGGATAAATTATTAGTCTGACTCATCATGAGGTTTGCATCTACAAACGCCATCCCGTTGTAGATTGGATAAAAAAGAACAACGCCGCCAGTGAACATATCAAGCAGCACATGGGATGCGATATAGACAGAAGCAATCAGGAAAATCGTCCTGTATTTCCTGCTTGCTAAGCCGCACAGCCCAAGGATTAATGGAATAAACATATTGTGCAGAAGCGCCCTGTGCTGTACTGCAAACGTGTCAAAATCAGGGAGCAGGGCAAGCGGCAGCAAGAGAAAGACATACTTTAAATTCTCTTTCTTGCTGACAATCAACAGGGCAAGCAGCGGGACAATTAAGTGTATCGGCCAATCAGGCATGTTATTCGACTTTATCCACTCTTGTTACGCGCAATAAGGCATTAAGGGGAACACCTGAAATATCATCGATACCTTTTTTATCTATCAATACCGCAATCGCAACAGGTTTGGCTCCCAGTCCTTCAAGCACAGCAACGGCTTCTTTGAGTGTCGTCCCTGATGTGACCACATCGTCTATTAAAATGCATTTTTTGCCTTCCACTCTTGCGAAGTTCTGGCTGATTGTGCCTTTAATCTCTTTTGATTCAGGCTCCCAGCGCTGTTTATTGGGATGATATGTGGTAAATTCGCATCCGAGTTCATCTGCAATCAGGTTTGCAAGAGGTATTCCCGAAAGGGCAACCCCGACAACCACGTCTATTTCCACTTCGGTCTCCCCGAGGCAGTCAAGTATCATGTCCAGCAATGCGCCGGCTATCAGCCTTTGCCTGTAAGAGCTTCTTCCGATGTTGCTCCAGTCAATGTAAATATCCTTGGGGGCTGCAGTGGAATCTCCTTTTTTTGCATGGACGAGGAGCCATGTGGCGGTTTCGCGGGAAATGTTGAGTTCGTCAGCAATCTGGCCTGTTAAAAGCCCCGAAGCCTGAAGTTCAATGGCTTTTCGGGTTAGTTCATCGATTGTTTTCATAAGAATCTATGGCAATACTTCTTTTTCTTTGTATTTAATACGTTCTTATATTATCCGCTTTTCGGACAAAACCGTAATAGTTATACCATAAAAACCCAATTAAAACTAAATGGCAAAAAAGAAACAAAGAGTTCCTGAGAAAAAATTTAACTGGACCATTGTATATGGGGTACTTGCTGTGATTTTCATAGCAGCGGTTGCCATTTATTTCACATCAGCTCCGCCCCAGAAGCCGCAGACACAGAATATAATGCAGCCTGCGCCGGGTAAAGTTAAAATTGTTGAGTTTATGAAATTTGATTGTCCTCATTGCTATGACCTTCACCAGGAACTTCCCCGGATTCTGGAAAAATATGGCAATAATGTCACGATAACTTATGTTCCAATAGTATTCCCGGGACAATCAACCGAGAGTATAGAAGCATATATCATAGCGGATCAGATGGGAAAGGGCGCCGAGATGCAGGATGCCCTGTTTAATGAGGCTCATTCGGAAATGGTAAATGGAAAGGTAATTGGAACAAATTTGATGTTGATGGAGAGCGTGCCGACGCTGGAAGGGGTCGCTGCGAGCATAGGACTGGGCGCGGACTTCAACGCGAAACTCGAGGGAGGCGATGCGAGAAATGCTGCCAGTGCAAACCTCGCGCTTATGACTAATTATGGCGTGGACAGTACTCCCACGATTTTTGTTAACGGAAAACGAATAGGCTCCACAGCAGCCGATCTCGATTCGAGTCTCAGTTCGCTGCTTGGCTAAATTATACCGGCAAACATAAGAATGGCAATAACGAGCAGCGTCACTCCTGTAATAAACCGCAGCGCCGACCTCCGTTCCTTCCTGAACTTCTCCACCTTCTCAGGGTTCAGTCCGAAAGCAATTGCGGCGCCAAGCACAAGCACAGGCAGGACAACGCCGAAGTTGTAAGCTGCAAGATATACGTATCCAGCGCCTTTGCCGCTTCTTACCATGTCAAGAATCACAAAATAGACTGCGCCCACGCATGGGGCTTTAATGAGAGAGAACAACGCACCCATGAAAAACGATGCCGGAAGACTCACTTTTTTCGTTATGCTCTCGGTCAGCCTGATGAAAGCCTTCGGGGTGTAAAATGTTGATTCTGTATTTTTCCTCAAATGATAGGCATCATACACATGCCACAATCCCAGGAAGGCTATCAGGATAGCAAGAATATTCCTTATTGTTACCTGCAATGACGGCGACTGTTCGAAAATGCGAAGGATGCCGATGCCGACTATAAGGTACGTTGTGAAAATGCCAAGGCTGAAGACGATGACTATGAGCAGGACATTGCGCCTCCTGCCTGTGGTTGCAAGGGTGACAGATGCAATAAAGGCAAGTATCGCAAGAAGACAGGGATTAAAACCTGCAAGGAAGCCCACAACAAGAACAGACGGCACTGAAAGCTGGATGGCTTTTCCGGATGAGATATTTGCAGCCCGGGGCGCGGTGGAAGCGTTGTCGATAGCTTCTCTCAGGAGCAGCTCAAGCTTTGCCGTATCGCCGTTATAATTTTCATACGAAATCAACCTGTCTTTGTCACCGTTAATGACTACGGAAGGCGTTCCCGGAATCCCGTACTTTATGGCAAGCCCGCGTCCTTCTTCATTGGCATTATATTCTATGAAATTCACCCTTTCGCCGTAGGTTTTTATGACAGCCTCGATAACAGGCGTTGCCTTTTCGCATTTTGAGCATCCGGGGATGTAGAAATACTCAACTGTCACCGCATTGCCGCCAGGTGTAATGTTTAAAGGCGCATGTGCAATTTTTGAATTATTAGTTGGCGGCGCTTCCGGCTGCTGAACCGTCTGGTTTTCCCTTTCAAGCGTGATATTCCTGAAAGTCTCGAAAGTCTTGCCCCCGATATTGACAGTAGCATTGACGGCATATACGCCTGGTGAAAGGGCTGAACATGCCTCGCATGACGGCGTCGTGAAATTAAAATTGAAAAAATTGGCTCCTTTTCTTAACGCCACATCTCTCGTTTCGCTTATCAGCGCCCTTCCAAATGCGTTCTTTATCCCCGACACCTGGATTTGCCCATTTCCATCCTCAGGAGAATTAAAAAATACCTGGATTTTAAGCGTTTCATTTGACTGGTAAACATCTTTTTCTGTAAATAGCGTGAGGGTATTATTAATGGAGACAGGTTCCAGCGACCCGTTTTTAAATGTACCGCATACAATTGCAAGAGTACCATTTGCCTCGTCACTTGAAATAACCTGGTTTTTCCCTATCGCGATTCCGGAAATGGCATTGTCATTTAAAATGCCATTGATACAGACTTCTTTCCCCTCAAATGCGCCCGGATTTGATAGCAACTGCGATGGGGAAACTTCTTTATTAGAAGACGGTGTCAGGCATCCGATTGAAAAGAAAAAGGATAAAACAAGGACTACTGGCAAATATTTCATGATTATTTTTGTGTTCATATGCATTTTCTATTTTTCGAAAAATATCCTGAGGAACTTCCTGAACTCATTATCTTTGATATTTAATATTTCTTCATCTTCCAGAACATGAAATTCTTTTTTGATGCTCAAAGCAAGATGTTTTCCGAGCGCGCAATTGAGTATCTCGGATTCAACAAGTTTCTTTGCCCCGTCATACTTCCTCGGGATTTCAACCATGAATCTGCCGTCCCGGATAAATACATTGGAAAAAGTATCGGAACCGATGTATTTGGACTTGAAAGCCAGGGCGTGTTCTTTTGACCATACTTGCGGGCCTGCATGCCTTTTTACATGAGGGAGCTTTGAAGACTCAAGTTCGAAAAGAATGACCGCCGCTTTTTGTGCCCACACGCTTTTGTTATACACATGAAAATCATATCTCTCAAACATTTCATGAATGGATTCCCTGACTTTATAGAGCTGGGGAAACAAAACATCCTCGACTACATCCGGCGCGGTGAATTCAATGGCAAGCAATGATGTTCTCCTTCCCTTAAGGATTTTAATAAAATTTGAATCGTCTAGAGGCTCTAGAATCTTCATGCTAAAATAAGCTTCATCAGGATTTTTCAGGAATTCGCATGCCCTGTCAATAAAAATGCACATGTTATCAAGCGAGAGCGCAGCTGCAACATTGCGCGCCGGGTCGGTAGGGTCAACCACTACCATCGCGTCTTTATGAACAAGGGTTCCATGTTTTTCGATGTCAATAGTTATCCCGCTTTTCCATTCGCATGCGGCTTCAAGGATTTTCACAAAAGAGCCGTAATTGATTATTAAAAGTTCAACAAGATAACCTGAAAAGCCCTGTGTTTTTAACTCCGAGCCGTAAACCCCTATCCCCTTCAGGAATTGCTTTAAAACCAGTACCTCATCTTCAAGCCCCCTGATAATCGAGGCGACATATATGTTATGGAACGGCGTCCTGTCCACCGCCGATTTTATTTCAGATGCGCTCTCTACTTTAAAAGCCGGGACAAGGTCAACCTCGAATCCATCGAATATTGCATGGATATACGGATGCTCGGCATACCGCTCTTCAAAACTTTGCGAATCCCTGGCAATTTTTTTGGCGATGTAAAGCCCTTTTTCTTCAAGCTCTTTGCGTTCAACATCAGGCTGGAACATGATGAAAATATCAAGGTCGTGCTCGCCTGATATCCATGTCCCGCGCGCGGATGAGCCAACGAGTTCACCTTTGATATTCAGTCCTTCGGCTTCGCCGAGGGCGTTGATTCGCGCAATTATGCTTTCTGCAAGCGCTTTGAGCCTGGATTTTTCCGCTTCGTTGGGTTTTATACGCGAAAGGACTGTGGTGCAGATTTGGGTGATTTCGGTCATTGTGGTATTCTTTCTCAAATATTAGGTAATTATGATATAATGATTCTCATCTGCTATCTATTTTTTCACATGCGGAAGTACTGTGCCCCTGAACTGCTTTGCGATGTATGGGTTAGTGGGAAAATTATCTCTCAAATTTTTCCATAGATTCCTTTGGCTGCATCATTGAAACAACCGGATACAAATCAAGGTACATTTTTGGGAACTCGCTGCATTTATACTTCTCAACAATCTTAAAGCCGACTTTTTCATAGAAGTTTATTGATTCAGGTTTGGAATCTACTGTAACATACCGACACCCAATTATTTCGGAAACTGACATAGCCAAACCTATTGCTGCCAGTACCAGGAATCCCCCAACGCCTTTCCTTTCGAATCTTCTATCAACCGCAAGCCTCGCCATCTTAATACTTGGATATTTATGGTAATGGTAACCCTGAATTCCATCATTTTCATCTATTGCATGAACCTCAATAGTATCAGCAAGAATTGAAAAATATCCAACAAAACTCTTTTTCCAGAAAGACAGATATGTTTTGTTTATCATCTCTTCCTGGTCTTTCAGAGCATCGTTTTTTAAAAATTCGTTTAGGTCATCATTTTTAGAATTAAAAGGAGTGAGTTCATGCCTTTTGGTTAAAGGGACAATTCGGAGTTCATCGCGTGGAATTTGTTCAATTTCCATTAAGCTTTAAAATTCGTTTTGTAGATTTGCCTAGCTTCTTTTAACATCTCTATTTGTTCTTTGGTGACTTTTGGATTCTTTCTATCTTCCCAGAATCGCTTTGCATCTTCACCTTCCAAAACTAATCCAAGTTCAACAGGTTTCGCCATTATATCTCCGAATTTTGAATTATATACATGGTATATGTTCTGTAGTATATATCTATGTTACGCCAACTTAATTTCCCTCAAGGTCTCATATATCGGACCCTCTGGCCTCAAAGTGCTCTTTTTCAGGGTTATCGTATCCACATTAACCGTACCGAGGTCGATATCCTCAAGCTTTTTTAATTTTTCAAAAAGCGCTGCCTTATCCCTTAGCTGTTTTACGCGCGCAAGCGTCGCATGGGGAGAGAACTGGTGGTCTTTTTCGAACTTGAACGGGGCAAGTACGCGTTCAACTTCGTCATGCAGCGCATCAAAATTACCCTGCGCCCCGAGCCAGATAACCTTGATGTAAGCCCGTTTCGGGAAAACGCCTACCCCTTTTATCCTGGCTTCAAACGGTTTGCAACTGGCCTGAGATAGCGCGGATGCAATTGTTTCCACGTGATCTTCCGGGATATCCCCGAGGAATTTCAGGGTAATATGCACCTGTTTTGGTTCAACGAGCTTGATACCCGGGGTGTTCAAGACTGATTCGATTTTTTCTATTTCCGGCACTAACCTTTCAGGCAATTCAACAGCTATGAATGCGCGCAACATAGTTGTATTAACACTTTATAACCTTAAAAAATTGTCTGATTCGATAACTTGATAATAAAAAGAGTGCCTTAAGGAATTAAGGTGCAAATAAAATGAAAAGAGACCTGATGGATATCCTGTGCTGTCCCATGTGCAAGGGCGACCTCGTGCTTGAAGTGACAGAAGAGAATGAGAAAGAAATCGTAAAAGGGACACTTTATTGCGGAAAATGCAAGGAGTATTATCCCATCGACGACGGTATCCCAAATATGCTGCCGCCGGAGCTTCGTGAGTAACCGGGTTTTTATTTTTTTTAAATAAGATTCAAATGATTTCCGATGACGGGGACATAGCTGAATATATCCTCAATAATTACAGGAATAAAGTGGTAGAAATCGGTGTGGGCAATTTACCACAGGTGGCTTTTTTATTAAAGGATAAACTGGATGTGACGGTCACCGATATTAATGAACAGAAGCATAACGGCATCCGGTTTTACAGGGATGATATATTCAACCCTGATATCGGGATATACGAAAGTGCTTCACTCATGTATTCCATAAGACCGCCGATTGACCTTCAGGATGCGATGGCAAAGACGGCATGGGACGTTGGGGCTGACCTCATTATCAGGCCTTTTGGGAATGAAAGGGCGGACTTAAGGAAATATTATAAAGATTATAAACTTGTGAATTATAAGAAAGCGCGGTTTTATTTATACAGGTTTGCGGATATTACTTCTTCCTAACCTTAAAAACGTATATCAGCAGAATTATTACAAACCCTGCAACCAGGATACTTCCATCCCGGATCTTGGATGCAACCTTTTTAACAGGCTGTGTTTCGGTAGCATTTGTAATAGCAGTAACATTTTTGACATTTACCTGCGGCTCGATTTGAACCGAGGTATTTCTGATGAAATTAACTGTTATTTCGCCCCTGTCGCCTGATACCTCGCTGAAAAATCCTGCAAGTTCGGTGTGTGCGTTGATTCTTTTTGTGAGATTATTAATGCCGCTGGTATTGACGACATCTATGCCTGGCGGCAGGATTATTGTTACCGGGGAGTTTGACTGCCCGAGGAACCAGATACTGCTTGCATTAAAAATATTATCCTTCCACCTGTATGTGACATTGTACCTGTTTACAACTTCATCGGTGCTATGTATATTCCCGATAATTCCCGGCGATAATGTTGATTCTATATCGACGACCTGAATTCCCGTGGACTCGTTATTTAACCTTACATCAAATTCCTTGTCGATTGAACTCTGGAACTGCATTCGTATTTCCTTATCGGCTTTGAGGAGTTCCCAGGCATTTACAAAACCGTCGTTATCACCGAATTCCCTGTCGATATATGCCCTGAACATTATTGAATCATTACCTGAAAATGATTCGGTATAATCCCAGGTCATACCGTGTTCACCAACCGTGATATTATTGACCCACTGGCTTTCTGCCGCGCCTGCGCCCGCAGTCAGCAGCATGAGAAGAAGAACAGCAAAAATCCCAAAAATCCCCTTTCGGCATTTCATCTCGTAATTACCTCGCATCCGTCTTCCGTAACGATGATGGTATGTTCAGCCTGTGAGATAAGCCCTCCCTGGACTTCTTTCAGGACAGGATAAGGCTGGATAATTTGCGCTTTGACCAGTTGGGTAACCGCAAAATCAACACGTTCCCCGAGCCATCTTTTCGCAAACGGGAGCGTCTTATATTTCTCCAGATCATGCATTAATGCTCTTGCCGAGGGGTGCCTCACTGGCCTGTCTGATATTACATGATAAATTTCTGCATTCCCGGCATTGCGTATCTTTCCCGCGCCGTTGGTGGCAAAAGGTTCGATTGCTATTATATCTCCGGTCTCAAGTATAACGCCGCCCGGCATCCTTTTATTGGGGATGGCGGGAGGGGCATGCTGTATGTATTGCATAAGTCCATGCCCCGTAAGGTTGATAATCGGTTTAAACCCGAATGAGCCGATTGTATCCTCGATTACGCCGCCGATATCCGAAGTATTTACACCCGCGTGGACGAATTTTATAGCCTCTTCAAGAGCGGCGTTTGCGGCTTCCACAAGTTTCGGATTACCTGAAAGGTCAACCGTAATTGCAGTATCAGCGATATAACCATCGATATGCACCCCGATATCAAGCTTGGTCATATCGTTGCCGAAGACAGCCTTGTCATTGAACGAGGGAGTCGAATGGGCAGCTTCATCGTTTCTTGATATGTTCACGGGAAAAGCAGGCTCTCCGCCTTTTTCACGTATCAGGTTCTCGGTGAATTCCGCTACCTTAAGCAGGCTTTCACCCACAATTACCATTTTTGCGGCTTCGGCCCGAACTTCGGATAATATTCTCCCTGCCAGACGGTATTTTTCAAAAATCTCTTCCTTTTCGCTCATTATAGCACCATCTATAGCACCAGATTCTTTTCAAACATAGTTAAATTCTTGCATCCTTTTTGTGTCACGACCACCACATCCTCAAGCCTGACGCCGCCTATTTTCTTATAATACAAACCCGGCTCAACCGTGACAATGGCTCCTGCTTTCAACTCCTTTCCATTCTCGCCAATGCTTGGTCCCTCATGGATGTCAAGCCCAACGCCATGACCTGTTGAATGGATGAAGCCTTCCGTGAACTCGCCGCTTTTCCCTCGTGCAGTCCCGTATCCCCGCTCTTCGAGCGTATCGCAAACGATGTTGTGGATTTCGCTGCCTGTAACGCCTGCTTTTATCTTTTTTATAGCAGCATCCTGTGAATCAAGTACAGCAGAATACATATCTTTTAATTCGCCGTCAGGCTCGCCTCGCGTTACCGTCCTTGTCATATCAGAATAATATCTTTCTTTTTTTGACCTGGGAACCATGTCTATAACGATGGGCTCCCCGGCCAGCAATTCGCCTTCGCCTTTCCAGTGTGGGTCACTGCTTCCCGGCCCACATGCGATAATAATATCCGGCGCCTCGCATCCGTTTGAGAGAAGCGACCTCTCGATTATTGTCCTGACAGTTTCGGTTGCAAGCGGCGCATCATCCTGCCAGAGCACACCGCTCCTGATTGATGCATTTCTTATAGCGCCAAGAGCTTCCGAAAGCGCCTTCTCGCCAGCCCTTTGCGCAGTTTCAATGGATTTTATCTCGTTTTCCTTTTTTATCTCGCGCATGTCGCGAAACGGACTTTTGACAGGCGTAACCCCAAAACCTGCTTTTCGCAGGCAATCCGCAAGCTGCAAAGGGAAATTATTTGGTACAGAAAAACTCTTGATTTTCTCCGTGCGCAGGAATTCGATAATCATTTCACAGTATGCAGCATCAGCATCCTTGTTTTTTCGTATCTTATCCATAATGTTGTATCTGGATGTAGGAATCACATCATGGACTTTTGATTCTTTTCTTGCCCTTCCGAGTTCCATATCAGAAATAAGGATTTTGTCGGTTCCCGAATTCAGGTATATGAAAGAATCATAAGCCAAAAATCCTGTGGCGTAGTACATGTCTGCGTTGTGTTCGCTTTCGCTGACCATGAAGTAGGCTTCGGCGTCGGGAAGTTCCAGTTTCATACCAGTCCATGAGGGAGATGATTGTAGATATTACCTTCGATAAAAAAGAAGCTTTTTGTTTGTTTCTGTCCATGATTGGGAGCAAGCATCTTACATTCATTACGGAAGTCTATTGAAAAATAAAAAAATTTTTGATTGCAGAATAATTGCATGAAAATATCATAGCAGGCCGATACGGATAGGAGAGTAGCGCAAAATAGAAATAGCCCATCACTTATTGTAATTTCATTTATGGGCTCAGTTACTAATCAATCAGGCGACATAAAGGAAGTATTTTTCTTAGGGGCAGGAGCTTCTGTTTCTGGCGGTATTCCAACTTTTGCTGATTTTCGTAATAAGGCGAATAAAGTCTTGTATAATATGAAACAAGAGAGAGAAAATCGGGGTAGAATACCCTTATTCCAAAACGCCCTCAACTATTGGAATGAAAATTTTAATGATTATAATATCGAAGAGTATTATTCAGCTATTGAAATAGATGAGCAACTTAATCATAATAATTCCATTACTACTGAAAACCTGAAAGACTTTATTGGGCTTACAATTGATATATTGAGAAAGCTCCTAAATACGGAATCGTACAAGTCACTTGCCAAATATAAAGTTGCAAAAGCAATTATCACAACTAATTGGGATATACTATTAGAACGTTCAATAACAGAACTTGAAGGAACTATTTTCGAAAAAAACGCGTATATAAATTATATTGCAATACAATCCCGCGATGAGATAAACCTCAAAACATTGACTCCTATTATGTTATCGACCCCTATTATGAAATTACATGGGTCTTTAAATTGGGGCTATTGTAGCGAGTGCGGAAAAATATATTATTTTAATAAACAAATGTACGATGCCCTATACTCATTTGACAATGTAACATGTCGAATACATGAGGATATTAGATTGACGCCTTTTATAGTTCCACCTACTTTATCTAAACTTGAAAAAACAGAGCCAAATGTAAAATCCCAGCTAAGTTCTATTTGGTCTAAAGCAAGTGAATACCTTCGGTCATGTGAAAAAATCTATTTTATTGGATATTCTTTTCCAGAAACTGATGTGCAAATGAGAATTTTTATTTCAAATGCTTTGAGGAAAAATAGTAACCTTAAAGAGATCATTATTGTTTCGAATCAGAAGCATGGTCATTCTAAAGTTGATTTTGAGGAAAGATATGCTTCAATCCTCTCGAAAGCTAAAAGTAACCCGAAGTTAATATTTAACTATAATGGGTTTGAAGAGTTTTGTATGGATTTAGCTAAATAAAGAAACCCATATCTTCGATAGTTATTTTAGACATTTTTTTCTTAAAATCCACATTCATTGTATGTAGGGCACCAGTAAGTCTGATTTGGTATTTCATATAGAACAAGAATACTCGGCGTATTACCTTCGGATTAAATCCAGATTTTAGCATACCTCACCACAACCATCGCCACCAGCGCCGCATACTGCGATATTATCATGCTTATTGACCGCGCCCGCCAGCATCCCGAAAGCGCCGCTGTTTATTTATTTTTCCCCAATTGGCAATTCTCTGATACGGATTTCCGTATCTTCGATAATAACAATCGCACCTTTCATAAGTTCTTCTTCGATGCTTGAAATATTGGATAAAAGAAGGGAATTAACGTGCTCAGGGGACGGGTTCATTAAACGGAAAATGATTACCGAGGGTTTACTGGAATGGGTGTGCGCCAATATGCTCCCAAAATCCAGATCCGCACTTAATACGACCATATCGTTCTTTCCGGCGTAATCAAATATATCCCGATCCTTTGATTTCGCCATACCGAGTTCGCTAACCCTGACTGCTTCATATCCGTTCTTTTTCAAAAACTCAACTGTCTTTGGGGATAACGGCATATCCACAAGAAATTTCATGCGGTCACCGGAATCGTTTTTTCCGTTGTTGCCCAGGAAGCGAAACTTAACGCCTGCCTTATATCCTCCTCTTCTAATTCCGGATAATCTTTCAAAACCTGGTGTATTGTTTTACCGATTGAAAGCAGTCTTAAGATGAGGGAAACCGGGATTCTTAAACCTCTTATACAGGGCTGACCGGACATAACTTCAGGGTCTATTGTGATTCTATCAAGGGTCATATGATTATTTTATATTTACTGCCATATATGATAATAGTTTCTATTACCTAACCAGACGAGCAAATCTGCGAGGAAATGTACTTCCCTAAATAAAAACTGCGTACGAACCACAACCATCGCCACCAGCGCCGCATACTGCGATATTTTTCAATATGGTTCGATATGGTTTCTCGTACTTTTATGTGTAACAGCACATGGGCAGGTTGGAGAGTGGGGGTGGTATTTAAAAAAGACACCTGCCCAGAATACCATGATAATTTTATTCCATAAATAATCTTAAGAAGTATCAACATCTGCCATTAGCAAATGCAACCTTCCAAAACCTATGAGTCTATAACATATAGATGGCTGAACAGCTGAGTAATGGAGGAAGGAGGAGGGGTAGGCGGAGGGGATTTGATATTGTGGTTGACGCTATGCTCAATAATAGATAACCTGCCCCAATAAAAGTATTAAATTTATAATATATAATAATATGAGATTTTGGAACATATGCTTTTAACAGATACGAATTTAGTTGCGAAGTGCATTATTTCTTTTTATCTGCCATTGTTTGAAAAAATATTATCCAAATCATTAAAAATTAAGATTAGTACAATATATTATTTGAACTAAAATATATTACACTGTTATTGTTTTTCTCAGAATTAATAATTCCATTTTTGATTAAAATATTAAGATGATGCCTGACCGTTTTATAATCCAAATTCAAAACTCCTGCTAATTGATTTGCGTTATAAGACCCTTCACCAAGCTGTCTCAAGATTAATGCACGGTTTTTCCCTCCACGCGTACCTTTAATCAGATAGCACAGGAGCTTCCGCTGCTTATTAGATTCCTTTAATTCTTGTTTCAGTCTCAGATTTTCAGTAATATCTCTGCCTATTCCATGAATCGCTATGATTTTATTACCATCTTTGATCAGACGATTATTGATTTCCACCAATCGATGTTCCCCGTTTTTGCGGATAATTTCAAGAACAATTGGTTGTTTTACAGGTCCGCCCATAATGAATTTTTTAATGAAGTCATTAGTAGTTTCTAAATCCTTTGGCGTTAGCCACTCAGATACGTGAGAACCAATTACTTCATCCTTAGTAGTACATCCAAGTATGTTCAATCCGAAATTATTCATTGTCAGGAAATAACCTTCAAGGTCATATGTGGCTATACCATCATTTGCATTATCGAAAAGTTCCCTGTATGTTGATTCGGATTTTTTTAACTCCTGTTCAAGCTTTATTTTTTCAGTAATATCCCTTGCTATCCCATGTATTTCCTTTATCAAGCCGCCTTCTTTAATAATGCGAGTTCTTATTTCAGCCCATGTTTGTTCACCATTCTTGCAAATAAGTTTACAAATTAATGGTCGTTTCACTGGCAAACCAGAGATTAGTTTCATCTGGACAAGGTAATCCATATCAATCCAATTAGATATATGAGTCCCTATTATTTCCTCTCTGCTACAGCCAAGTTCCTCAAGTCCGGCATTGTTTACTGACAGGATATATCCCTCCGAATTGTGGGTATACATAAAGTCTCCTGCATTCTCAAACATATCGCGGTACCGGGACTCGGATTCATATAATACCTTGTGGGTTTCTTTCAGTTTATTTTCAAGATTCTCTCGATACTGATTCAGTTCCAAAACATTATTATTTAATTGTCTGCATATTTTGGCGTTCTGGACAACTGACGATGCCTGCGATGCGGCAATTGTAACAAAATTGATCTCTTCGTCTGTAAACCGGCGCGGCTCTGCCCAATAGACATTCAGAAGACCTATTACCTTCAGTCTGTTTTTCATTGGGGTGAATAGCTGGGATGAAAATCCAAATTCTTTTGATATATCGTCCCATGGACTGCATCTCGGTTCTTTGAAAACATTCGGGACAGCGTAATACTTACCTGTCTCTAAAACCACCCCTGATGGACCGGCTGTTAAAGAAATACCTGCATTTTTTGCTGTTTCATGCACCCTTCTGGGATAATCCGGTGCCAATCCGTATGATGCCACCATCGTGATTTTATTATTTTCTTCATCGACAAGCATTATGGTGCCAGAATGTGCATTCATCGTTTCGCATGTAATTTTTAAGATATTTTGTAAGATTTCATTGAAATCAGAACTAATATCTATTGATGCAATATCCGATAACGCTTTCAATTTCGAATTTTCATATCTACACATAACGATACCCCGGTTTGATATTATAGATTTTTTGTCGGAATAGTACTTAACTTTTGCTAATTTCACGTATGAACGGTCTATTTTCTTAGGGTAAAGTTTGGGAAAAATCATTTAAACTGAATAAACCATTAAAATTGTTGGGTGGTATTATGAATAAAGAAAAAATGTTCGAGATAGAAATTGCAAAAGAGTTTAGTCAAGAACTCGTAGATAAAATTAAAAAACTGCCAGACGAAACCAATCTAAGTGGGCAAAAGGGCAAGTAATGTCCTGTTTCTAATGAGCAGTAATCTATGGGTAAATGGACAAAAAAAGTTTGTTCACGGATAAGATGGGGGTACCTCACTTTACTTCCAGATAATGTTTTAAGGGATTTGTCCCAACCCAGTATAAGCAGGTAAAGAGAACAAGATAATTTTTATACCTATATCTTATCCTATAATTTTCCGTAATCTTAATTCAGCAGGATTCCTTTTTGACTAGCGGTAGAAATAACAAAAAACCGTGCTTCTGCTTTGCATTTTCAGTCCTTGCAGTTCAGATTATGAGATAGGGACAGGTAAAAGTTACGAGCATTTTTATAAACCCCCTTATTTCTACTGGAGATATATATTAACAGCATATGTTCCAAGCATATGTTCCAACTGCATCTCGTTGTAATAATCAACTTTACCCTAGCAAAAGTCGAACCACAACCATTGCCACTAGCGCCGCATAAGGGACTGCAATATTATCATGCTTATTGACCGCGCCCGCCAGCATCCCGAAAGCGCCTCCGACGAGCGCTATTGCGCCTGCGAAATAAAAACCTGATAACGATGCTGCAATAAATCCCGAGAGCGTGCCTTCCCATGATTTATTCTTATTAAATGAGAACCTGTGCCGCCCGTATTTCCTGCCAACGACTCCCGCGGCGCCATCACCCGCAGCAAGAGTTGCAATCGCGGCGAAGCATATCCTTTCATCGATGAAAAACGAAATAAGAAGAAGCGAAAGAACGGATATGAAATACGACAGCGGCTCGATTGAGAAACCTTTTAATTCATTTTCCCTGTAAACCATGGAAAGAATCTGCTGAGGAATTTTTTGTTTCAGGGCTTCGAGCATAAGATAAATAGCAAAACCTGATAAAACCAGAACTATCGCCTGGTTCTTTCCGATGACGGTTGCGATTACCGGTATTAAGACGCCGCCGATATGTATTACCTTTCGCAGTTCCATGATGGTATTATAACTTTTAGCGTATTAAAATCAATTCATTGGTCATCGGTTAAGGATTTCTTCTCATTGAGATATCTTAAAAAAGATTGCATAATCACTTGTTTTTAGAAAATATTTTTTATTTCCAATTGAAATAATCGTTGGATAGCGAAGCATTTATC
>CABMII010000144.1 GCA_902386255.1 uncultured archaeon | reverse complement strand
TATTATTATCTAAATTATTCCTGGTTTATGGTTTACCCGGGCTTTTCCTCATCAGTCTCACTTCATCCATTATCCCGATACCGACAGAGCCCGTAGTAGTTGCGCTGCTTCGCGCAGGGGAAAACCCTGAAATAGTCCTTATGCTCCTGATAACTGGGTCTATAATCGGAGCATTCATTGGCTACCTTGTAGGGAAATACGAGCTGCGGAAGATAATACCATTCCATAACGAAAAAAAAGAAGAACAGATGCAGATGTATTTTCGTAAATACGGCGGGGTGATACTTCTAGTTTCACCCTGGATTCCAGTCGTTGGCGACCTTGCCCCCATGGTTGCGGGGATTGAGAACTATGAATCAAAAAAATTCCTGGTAGTGATATCAATAGCAAAGATAATCAAAAGCATCGCCATTGTTTACCTGTTAAAAGAAGCCATCGAGTGGTGGAGATTTTTTATAAAATAGGTACGAATGTTATTTATATAAACATGAATATTACAGTTTACAAATGCATACACTAATTATATGTATTGACAGGGATAATGATCTCGGGGAGAAGGCGGGTGTCCAAAGCCCGATAATAGGCCGCACCGCAAACATCGATGCTGCTGTAAAACTGGCTTCCATAGACCCTGAAGATTCTGATACCAATACAATTTTCGGCGGGATAAATTTATATGACAGATTGATTTTGGAAAATAATGATTCGGAAGATATTGATATTGAAATAGTTTCGATAGCAGGGGATAAAAAAGTCGGGATTGCTTCTGATAAGAAAATCTCAGAGCAGCTCGATAAGATACTTTCGCAGCTAAAACCCCAGAATGCCATCCTTGTCTCAGACGGAGCAGAAGACGAATCCGTGCTTCCCATCATCCAGTCAAGGATAAAAGTCGATGCTGTTCACAGGATAATCGTAAAACAACATGAAAACCTGGAAAGTACATATTATATAATCAAAAAAGCCTTTAACGACCCTAAAATCTCACATACATTTTTCGTGCCTATTGGTTTGGTATTTCTCATTTATGCTATTTCATTGTATTATGGCAGTCCAGGGGTTGCAGTTATGGCTATAACTGCTGCTATTGGGATTTATATGCTCTACCGCGGCACCGGTCTTGATGATATTATTGATGGTTTCATAACATCCATGAATAACTCCCTCCATGGCGGGAAAATCACGTTTGTCATGTACCTCGCAGCTATAATATTGTCTTTAATCGGGACAGTACGTGGCGGAATTGAAATATGGGATTATTATAACCAGGAGATACAGGTCGGTTATTTGATTCTTCTTATGGGTTTTATCAATGCTTCGATAGGATGGTACGTCCTTGCCGGAGTCCTGATCAACACGGGGAATATAATTGATCGTTACCTGGCAAAAGAAAAAATCGGAAGGTACTGGTCTCATCCTTTTTTTATAATCGCGGGAGGAATGTTATTCTGGGCTGGAAGCACTTATATCCTTGTCATAAGCGCAGCCCTGGGTCGGTTTCCAATATTCAATAACGGGCGAGAGTTCTTAATTAGCAGTGTCACACTTGCAGTTTTAATAGCGGTCATTGGGGCATGGATATCCACAAGACCAACAAGGAAACCACGGCAGATGAAAAACCGGATGTAAGAAAATCCATTTTATGTTTTTAAAAAACTAATCATTGTTATGCCTTTCCATGGCTTCATCCAGCGTCAATTCCCCTTTCGCAACCCTTCTTGCCAAAATGCGGGGAATTGTCAGGCGCCCGTTTGAGTATTCCCGGCTTGATTCCTGGATAACCCTTACTTCACCTACAGAAGGCTCTATATACTGTTTCCCGACATTTTTCCCTGGGAGCCTCGCGATATTTATTGCGGCTATGATATCCGAAATTACCTGGCCGTGCACGCCTTTTCCAAGATGCGGTGTAGTTCCTGTCTCATCAACCATTTCCACTTCAAGACCAAGGTCAAGGAGACAGTTGACCAATTGCGACCGTATTAGCCTTGCCCCGTGTCCTATCCTGACAATGATTTTTTTATTCTCGTACTCCCGCATAATCCGTTTTACGAGAGGGCAGACTTCACCCACAGAAACATGATGCACGGAGATCGTTTTATTGTTTCCCATCACTGCAACACCAGGATATTTGCCGGGGTCAATCCCTATTATTACCTGTTCAATATCCTCTCCGAATAACATGTAAAGTGCTTTATCCAGGGTTGCATGAGGCCTGCCGTCTGTGAATATCATCTTATCACGGTCAAAAATAATTTTTTCAGACTCACTTTCCGTAGTAATAACTACACCAACATGCGCCGGAATGTGTTGTTCGGGATTGAGAACAAGTAAATTCAGTTTACGGCCACGTGCCTCCTCGATAATAGAGTGATATACCGGGAAGTCATCGGTAACAAGAGCTATACTCTTATACCTTCTAATGCCCCCGGTTGAAATATTTTCTGGATTGCAATTATATTCTATACAATATTATGGTTTACAGTATATTACCTTGACGCTACAACGGTTTTCTGCCCATTATTTTTTAACTCTTATACCGACTTTTTGTCAACCTTCAATATGAGCGGGCGCTTTTTCTTAGCATCTATCTTTAAGAGTCGGCACTCTTCTTCGAATAGAGACAACTTATACAACCTCCAAATGGAAGGATATATTAACTAAAGCTCGGATATGAAAGTTGACTGTTATGGCTGAAGAAAACGCAACTATGTCAGAAAAAATCCAGAAGGTTTTGCGTTCTTGCTCTTCTATAATTGAGCAAGGAGCTAAGCCTTTTGCCGTATTTATTGCAACGATTTACATAATTGGATACATAGTTACCTCTTTTCATCTGGCCCAATATGGTGTTCCAATCAAAAGCTTGATCGATGCCCAATATTTTGCTGCCGGCCTTCTGCCAGGTCTTTTATTTTGGTTTACAGTATGTGTAACAATCTTAGCTTGGAACTTTAATCCACGAAGAACCGACAAAAATCACACCCCAAAACGAAAATGGTTGTTGGCAAATGTTTTGGTTGGCATTTCAATTGTGGTACTAATTAAGTTCCCAGAAATACTGAGCAGTAAATTATTTACGGTAGGTTTGTTGTTCATCTTTCCCTTAGGAGAACTTAGTTTATGGATACTCCTTGTGATATTCAGAAAAGGATTTAGATATTGGTTAGACGAATTTAGTTATTGGTTAGGGATTTCCTGGCATCCCGTTACAATGATTCGGGAATGTTATAAGAAGATATCGGTAGGCACCTTACAGAAGGCGAGTGAGTCCTTGGCGAGAATAGCGAAATCAACAGTTTACCAGAAAGCTGTCACCTTTCAGAAGGCGTGTGCGTACTTTGGGAAAATTTATATGAAGACCTATCTATTGATATTTCTATCGGTAGTTCTATTCTTTTACTTCTTGTTTCTAACCTGAGTTTGACAGTTAATAAATCTTTTCTCTCGTAAATGTCTCCCTTTTTTGGCAGGAAAATCTGTTTGACAGTTAATAGAATTTTACTAAATATCTTAGCAATTTGCTATATTATTCCCCGATT
>CABMII010000143.1 GCA_902386255.1 uncultured archaeon | reverse complement strand
CCAACGATTGAAAAGCCCATGAGACTCGTGATGAAATTCGGAGGCACATCCGTTGGCGACGGCATCCGCATGAAACATGTCGCAGAGCTTGCAAAGAAATACCGCGACGACGGGAATGAGATTATTCTTGTGACTTCAGCGCTGAGCGGGGTCACAGATGCGCTCCTGAAAAATGCCAGCGAAGCTTCCGAGTCCGGGAAAACATCCCTGATAAAAGAATTCATAGCAGACCTTACAAAACAGCACCATAAAGCAGCCCATGAAGCCATAAACAAGAATGCAATCCTGGAGAAAGTGAAACGGGAACTTGACTCGCGCATAGAAGAACTTGAGAAGGCGCTCATCGGCATTTGCTACCTCGGTGAACTTACCCCGAGGTCAATCGATTATATTTCATCGTACGGTGAACGGCTGGCTGCGCCTATCCTTTGCGGTTCACTGAACTCCATTGGTATAAAATCACATTCATTCACTGGGGGAGAAGCCGGGATAATAACCACAGAGGAATACGGCAATGCTAAACCCCTTGAGGTTACTTATTCCCTTGTAAAGGAACGGCTTGAACAGCCTTTGAATGAAGGAATCCCGGTAGTTTGCGGTTTCATTGCAGAGAATGAAGCTGGTATTATCACAACGCTTGGACGCGGCGGCTCTGATTTCACGGCATCGATATTGGGAGCTGCGTTAAAAGCAGATGAGATATGGCTGTGGAAAGAAGTGGACGGAATTTTGACAACCGACCCGCACATCGTACCTGAAGCCAGGCCAATCCCTGTAATATCATATATCGAAGCCATGGAGCTATCCTATTTCGGAGCCAAGGTGCTTCACCCGAAAGCAATCGAGCCAGCAATAAGACACGGCATACCGGTGCGCGTCAAGAACACATTCCATCCGGAGGTGCCGGGAACCCTTGTGGTGAAAGACCAGAAACTCAGCAGGGACATTGTTAAGGCTGTTACGGTGATAACGAAAGTTGCGCTCATTAACATTTCCGGCGCCGGCATGGTGGGCACGATAGGCGTAGCAGCACGCGTGTTCACCACACTTGCAAACGCAGGCGTAAATATCGTGATGATAAGCCAGGGCTCGTCTGAAGCGAATATTTCCATCGTGGTCGATGAGGCTCATCTTGAAAGGGCTGTAAAATCGATAAAAGCGGAATTCAAGAACGGTATTATTAAAGAAGTAACCCACGACAAGAACATATCGGTTGTGGCGGTTGTAGGCGCAGGCATGGCAAATACTCCCGGCGTTGCGGGTAGGGTCTTCGGGGCGCTGGGGAAGGCAGGCGTCAACGTGATAATGATAAGCCAGGGTTCATCCCAGCATAATATCTCCTTTGCGGTAAACGAAGACGGCGCCAGGAAAGCCGTGCAGGTTCTTCACAGGGAATTCGGGCTGGAACGCGAGAAGTAATATTGCATGATCGATGTCAAAAGCCTCCCCTTAGTGCCTAAAATTTTCCTCATTGCAGGTATTACAATAGGAATTGTTTCTTTTATTTTGTTCCTCCGGTATCCGATAATATTGGTATTGATGAAATATAGCCCGCAATACCGGGAATTTATCAAAAGAACACTGGAGCGGAAAAAATCAAGAAAACTATCATGAGAAAAATAATCTTTGTAACAGGCAACCCCCATAAAGTCAGGGAAGCCAGTGACATCCTGTCGCATGTTGGAATAACTGTGGAGCAAAATAATTGCGGGTATCCCGAACTGCAGGAGGATGAACTTGAACCCATAGCGAGATTCGGCGCGCGGTGGGCTGCTGATAAATTGAATAGGGAGGTCATGGTGGACGATTCAGGGCTTTTCATCGAGGCGCTCAGAGGATTTCCGGGGCCTTATTCCGCGTATGTTTTCGACACCCTCGGAAACGCGAGGATACTAAAACTGATGGAGGGTGAAACGAACAGGAGAGCAATTTTCAGATGCGTTATAGGATACTGCCGTCCGGGCGGGGAACCGTATTTATTTTCAGGGGAAGTGACGGGTGAAATTGCAGATGAAATGCGGGGAAGCGGCGGTTTCGGCTACGACCCGATATTCGAGGTCGGCGGGGCGACTTTCGGGGAAATGGAGGAGGAAGAGAAAAACCGGCTATCCCACAGGTATGCCGCTCTCTCTGAATTTGCGCGGTGGTTGAAAGAAAAGTATTGAACAAGGATTTTTTTTCAATACCTCATCTCAGCGGTATAGGTTATGGTTTTCGTTCCATTCCTGGGAACTGTAACCTCAAATTCGATAGTATTGGCATCCTTCTTTGTATACTGATCTGAGGCCTTCGTTATCTGCCAGAGACCGTAGAGGTGCTCAGTTACTATTATCTTCGCATCCTCGGTTTTATGGTTCTTCAGTTCTATATTGTAGCTCTCCCGGCTTCCATAGCTGCCTAATCCTTCCCTGTCTGTCACCGTTCGGCTTCCAACAATATCAAAGGCATTCCCTATATTTATCCTGAGTTTTTCATCTTTGGGCGTATGGTCTATGCTATCCTCACCCAGAAACTGAAGCTGTCCATCGCTATCAGCCTTGTATACCCTGATCACGCCTTTTGGAAGCGGCATTCCAAGCCCGTTCTCCTCGGAATTGGTTATGTTCAGTATGACCCTTACCTTCTCCCCATTATATGCACCGTCATAGGAATATTCCTTCTTTGCAGGCACGTTGTCTGCGCTGAGCAGGGATATCTGTTTTATCTCATTGTTGTTCAGCGTTGTGGGACGCTGGAGTGTGTATAAATGGTATTCGAACAGCCCTTCCTGCGTGAAACCGGGAGGAGGTGCCCCGACCGCATATGGAATAGCAGCGGGCACAGGCGCGCCCTTCTCGTAGTACGGCTGAGGCACATATACTCTATTTATATCCCCGGCTACCAGTTTCAGCTTTGCATCCGGATATGCAGTTCCCGCATTGTTCTCAACTGTAACCCAGCCTTTGATGTCAGCTTTTGAATCGCTCTGGTCTATCGTGGCAATATAATTGGCTTTCCAGCTCATCCCGCCAGTGAGATATGAGGTCTGCACTTCCCGGCTACCGCCGGTGTCTGTGTAAATCTGCCAGACAAGCGTGGGCTTGGTGAGAAGACCCGCTTCATCAGGATATTCTATCTTCTTCACATTATTCAGCACAACAACTCCTTTATCTGTTTGAAGTGTGATGCCGCCTGTGTGACTGAGAAGCGTGCCTGTGAAGGATTCGTTATCAGAGGTGACTGTTATTTCTTTATCCAGGTATTTGTCCAGTAGTTTGTCAGAGCTTACAAGGTCGTATTCGTAATTCTGCTCCACCACTACAGTGTTCTGGCTTTTCGTATCCCTGAACATAACAGATGTAGGATCAATCTGGGAGGCGACATCAACGTATTTGATGATGTTATTCCCGCTGCTAAGATCCATTGTCCTGTACTCTTTCACAAGGGCAAGATTCTGATTATATATCGTTACCTCGTTACTGGTTTTATCAGTGCTTGCTGCTTTTGCGATGGATATAATAGCTACTTTCGGCATTTCCTTGGATACGATGGTAGCGCCGCCCTCGATATTATTCCAGTTATTGTCTTTTCGATTTTCCCACAGCGCCACAAGAGAAACAAGCAGCAGCGCGATTACTATTAAAGAGATTAACTTTTTGAATCCCGTAGATTTTAAACTTTGATATATTCCCCTCAGGGTGGATTGGTTTAGCATTTCTTTCCTCCTATAATCTAATTTCAAGACGCAATGTATCTTTACGTCCAGTACTTATAAAAGATTTTCTTAAACTACGAACCCATTCGTAGTTATAGCAATCTCTTTTAATATCCATATCCATTAATAATAAGAATGCCAGAAAATGAGAAAAATCCGGGCGATGAAAAACTCCTCATACTGCCGCTGGGAGAAGAATCCAAGAAGATAACGCAAGTCATATCAAACGATACTGCAAGGCAGGTAATCGAGCTTCTGGCTGATGCGTCTCTTTCTGCCTCAGATATTGCAGAGCGTTTGCAGGCGCCTCTCACAACTATTACTTACAACCTTGAGAACCTGGAAAGCGTGGGACTTGTCAAGGTTGAGAGGATTAAATACAGTGAGAAGGGGCGCGAGGTCAAGATTTATGCACCTGTTAGAAAGCTCATAGTTGTAGTGCCTGAAAAGGCAGACAGGAAATTTGTGGTTGATGTTATAAGGAAGTATATGGGCGTGATACTGGCTGCTGTGCTTGCTTCGAGTCTCGTTGAGTTTTTCATGAGAAGTGCTGGCAGGAGCACAAAAATGTTTCAAATAACAAGCAATTCGAATTTACTGCCTGCTCCAACTCCAGCAGTTACGGCGATACCTGCAGCCACTTCCACGCCTGCCAACATGGTTAATGAAACCATAAAAGGCGTCGGCGGTAACACGGTTCCCACTCCAGTTGCTACTCCATTGGTTCCCCCGGTGCCTGCTACCGAAGTTCAATCCATACCGGCTGCGACCTCCACAACAATCGTTCCTACGCCAACATCAGTCGATGTATGGAGTGCTAATGCTACGACAACGCCTGTCCCTGTTCAGCCCTCGACGCTGGATAACGGTGCGGCAAGCCATATGGCGCCTGACATTTTCACAAACTTAGCGAACACTATTACAGCGCATCCCGGCCTGCTTTTCCTCATGGGATGCCTGTTTGTGGTTGCTCTGCTTATCTTTATGGATTATCGCAGAAAGAGGAAAAATGGCTGAAGGTTACAGGGTATCGATGGATATGGCAGCTACAGTAGCGATTCTAATTGTAGCACTGCTTGCTATTGCACCAACAGTTTCTGCTTTAATGACAGAAATAAGTGTAGAAAATCTAACCAGAGAGTCGGATGTAATCGCAATAGGAAACATTACACAACAGGAGAGCAGATGGAATCTGGGAAGAACCATGATTTACACGTATTCAACGCTCTCTGTTGAAAAGTATATTAAAGGCGGTGAAGGGGCAGAAACGCTTACGATAGTCACTGAAGGTGGAACTGCAGGCGAATCAGGCGTGTGGGTAGAAGATGTTCCAGTCTTTACAAAAAATGAGACGGTGCTTGTATTTCTGAAAAAAGCTGGACATGAATTCAGCGTTGTGGGTTGGGCGCAGGGCAAGTATATCGTCGAGAAGGGAGAAGTCCGCGATTTAAAGGGCGAGAAAACATCCATGAATGATTTTTTACGCCGGATAGTAGATGCAATGTCACTGCCGGATGCCGCAACACCGGCAAAAACTTCAGCAGCGCCGGGATTTGAGATAATACCGGGATTTTTGGGACTGCTGGCAGTGCGGCGCATGTTGATGGGGTGAATTTAATGCTATGTTTTAGATAGTTAATAAGATTAGGGAAGTGCAAGAGAATTTGAAAGAAAGCGATACTGTGCTTGATATAATCAAAAAGCGCCGCAGCGTCAGGCGGTTTGATGGCGCTGAGATACCACATGAAGCCATAGAGCAAATCCTCGAAGCCGGCAGATGGGCTCCATCAGGCGCGAACGCCCAGCCCTGGCGCTTTATCGTTGTAACGGAAAAAGAAAACCTCAAATCTATAGCAGAGTGCTGTTACTATAAAGTTTTCAAATCGAGGCATGTAGGAGAAGCAAGTACCGTTGTCGTAATATGCGCCGACCCGGATGCTGGAAGCCAGACCTACATTCTCGACGCTGCGATTGCAGGGACAAACATGACACTGATGGCGACCTCGCTGGGCATTGGTTCATGCTGGATAGGCGCATTCGAAGAGCAAACCCTGAAAAAAATGCTCTGCATTCCTGAGAATCTGAAAATTATCGCTCTTATCGCCTTAGGGTATGAAGTCGGGAAGACTTCTGTTCCTCCGAGGCTTCCGCTTTCCAGTATTGTCCATTATGAGACTTACGAATACAAAAACGAGCCTGACCTGATAACAAAAAAGAAATCTTCCGGTCCATTTTCTGTTTTCGGAAAGCTCCTTCGCGTCCTTTTTAACAGGCGCTAAAAAGCGAGCTATTTCATCACATCCACAAGCGCAACTCTTTCAATGACAAGCTCGGGTATTTTATCCTCCCCCCTGGCTTTGAGTTCTTCTTTTGTGATATTGAAAATTTCCAGTAATGCTTCGTTCTTGGAGCTGTCATAATGAAGCACAGGCTTTGGAGTTATCTCATCGAATTCGGATAAATCGATAACCTCGCCGATTGCTACAAGGACAATATTATTTTCCCCATTGTGCACGCCAAGCTTCATCGCCCTGTTTATCTGGCGTGTGCCCGCAGCATAAAGCATAATTTCCTTGGCGAGGTCGTTCGCGATGTTCCTGCTCTCTTTGAATGAGTTCATCGCTTTTTTAACTGCGAACCTTAGGTGTTCCTCGCCTGCCAGTTTATCAGCATCGAAAGCCTGTATCACTATATTTCTATTTTTGCTTATTTTTTTAATTTTCCCAAGGAATTTTTCCGTATTATCTATGAATATCGTGCCCTCAAGGATGTGAATAATCTCTTTATAATTGCTTATTTGGTGTGCTTCTAGCATATGCTTCTTCTAGATATAATTATTTAAGTCTAGCATTAATAATTTTCAATGGGCATAAGGGCAGTTTCCTTCAATCATAATACCTCGGATAGCCTATTTACCTTTTGCCCTTCTTCAACATATTACTTTATTTTGAGATTTATGATACGGTTAGGGATTTTGCCTGTCCAGATATGGCCTTCAATTGCCTTCCACATGCTTGCTTATTTGATGTGCTTTTAGCATATGCTTTTATTAGCTATATTTATTTAAATTTGGCATTAATCATATTCATTAGGCAAAGGGGATTAGTCTCCATCAACCATACCATGGATACAACTATTTTGCCCTTTGCCTCTCCTTCAGGCAGTTAAGATTAAGTGACGTTACTTTTACCTATTCCCACTCCCATACTATGAACTAAAAATATGCACACATTCGAAAAGTATTCAAGCCAGATGATTAAAAAAAGACCCCTGCTTTTAATGATTCTCGATGGTTATGGCCTGCGCGAAAGTTTGGAGGGTAACGCCATAGCGGCTGCCAGAAAGCCTAATCTTGATAAACTGTTTTCAAAATATCCTCATTCAACGCTTGATTCATCCGGCATGTCGGTAGGACTGCCTGAAGGTCAGATGGGAAACTCCGAGGTCGGGCACCTTAATATAGGCGCGGGAAGGATTGTTTACCAGAATCTTACCCGGATAACAAAATCAATCAGGGATGCGGATTTTTACAGGAACAAAATCTTTCTTGATGCTATAAGAAATGCCAAAACAAATGGAACTTCGCTGCATCTTATGGGCTTGCTTTCAGACGGGGGCGTCCACAGCCACAACACTCACCTGTATGCATTACTTGAACTGGCAAAAAGGGAGGGGATTAAAAAAGTGTATGTCCATGCTTTCCTTGACGGCAGGGATGTACCTCCAAAAAGCGCCCTCACTTATATTTCCGAAGCAGAAAAAAATATGAAAGAACTTGTAGGCGAATTTGCATCAATATCCGGGAGATATTATGCCATGGACAGGGACAAACGCTGGGACAGGGTGGAAAAGGCTTACGATGCAATGACATCCGGGAAGTGCATCACAGCGGACAGTGCGCTTCAAGCTGTAGAGAACGCCTATGCCAGTGGTGAGACCGATGAGTTTGTCACCCCGACGGTTATCTTAAAAAACAAAAAACTGGTTTCATTAATATCGAATAAAGATTCTGTTATTTTCTTTAACTTCCGCTCGGATAGAGCCCGCGAGATTACCAGGGCTTTGACGGATGACGATTTCAGGGAATTTAAACGAGCCGTATATCCACATACCCATTTCGTGTGCCTGACCCAGTACGACGAGACATTCAAAGTCCCTGTCGCTTATCCCCCGGAATCACTTAAAAACATACTGGCAGACGTGCTGGCAGACCATAATTTAAAACAACTCAGGATTGCAGAAACGGAGAAATACGCACATGTCACATTCTTTTTAAACGGAGGGCGGGAAACGCCCGTCAGGGGCGAGGAAAGGCTCTTGATACCTTCCCCGAAAGTGGCGACATATGATTTGCAGCCGCAGATGAGCGCTTTTCTTGTTACCGATGAAGTCGTAAAAGCGGTGTCGTCTGACAAATATGACGTAATCATATTGAATTATGCCAATCTTGACATGGTCGGGCACACCGGTGTATTCGATGCTGCAGTGAAAGCCGTTGAGGCCATCGATAAATGCATAGGCAGGGTATTCTCAGCCGTAAAAGATGCAGGAGGATTATTGATAATAACGGCAGACCACGGAAATGCGGAGCAGATGGTCGATGAAAAAGGCGGCATCCACACAGCGCATACCTGCGACCCTGTACCGTTTATTCTTTGCGAAAATGGCATTGCGCTCAAGGATGGGATACTTGCCGACATCGCCCCTACACTTCTTGATATACTCGGGATTGAAAAGCCGGAAGAGATGACAGGGCGGTCTTTAATATCAGCATTATAACTTTATATACTTTTCAAACATAAATCAATAAATATATGGATTCTTCCGGCGACCTGACCCTTTTCAATGGCAAACTCACAATACTTATGGTATTCGGGCATGGGGGTGAGGTTGATAAAAGCCAGTTAAAAAAATTCATTGGTTCAGATATAATAGCCGAACGATGGAACAAACCCATAGAAATGGAACAGTATGAAGGTGTGGCTGTAATCGTTTCAGGCAGTGAAAAAATAACATGCACCGCAAATATTTATACGGATGTTTTTGTTGCAGGCGTATCAATACTGAGGACGGAAATCGAAATCAGGGATAAGATTCTATTTAATGATATACTGGTGTCCCTTCATTCCAACACAATCATTGTTGACGGGCTTGATTTCCAGGCATTTGCCAACAAGAGGATAAACGAGATTCGTGAAAAGCTCAATCCGGGAAAGAAGGTATCGTATTATCCGATTACAAAGAGATACGCGCTCTTAAAAATCAAAGAATTCATTCCAAAGCTCGACCACAAAGGTCTGAAAGAGCAGTACGGCGAGATCATCACGCGTTTCCTGTCCGGCGAAACCTCCATACGGCCTTTACACAGTAAAGAGATTACGGAAAAACTCGCAAACGACCTCTCCTATTACGACGAAGACCTGTTCCTGGCGTCGCCTGAAGGCGTATTTATCCTGGGCTG
>CABMII010000142.1 GCA_902386255.1 uncultured archaeon | reverse complement strand
TGAACTATATAAAATGACTGATACACCTGAGGAGAATTCAAAGGAATTACTTGCAAAAATGGGTTATACTCCCGCCATCCTCGGAGTGCTTTTCCCGAGCTACCCACTCACAGAAGTGTTGAATTACGCAAAACCTGTCTTTGAGGCTGTGGATTTACCAATTGGAATTCTTGATGTCAAGCCATACCAGATAAGCGGAGGCGAGAACGTAAGAGCTGCACTTGCGCTGGCGCTGGCTTCAAAACCCTCAATACTGCTGCTGGATGAACCGTTCGGCGACCTTGACCCCATAACATTGAGAGACGTTGCAAATTCGCTTAAGAATATAAACAAGACGTTCAATACCACCATTATATTCATCAGCCATCATGTGGATTTCATAAGGGAAGTCGCACAGAGAGCGATTTTGATTGATAAGGGGCATATCGTTATTGATGGGGAACCACACAAAGTCTGCGATGAATTCATAAAAGCCAGTAATGCAAGATATCTTAATAAATGCCTTGAAGATTATTAATAATAGGATTAACTATTTCTTGTTTTAAAGACATCTTCTCAAAATGATGGTTTCATCAAGAAAGCTGATAATCTATTTTGCAACCTTTTTTATTTTGCTGTTCATAATAGCCGGAAGCCTATTTTTGATTATGGGCGGCACGGATTTCGGGATATCAAAAAACAGGGTCGAAGTCATTTATGTCCAGGGAGAGATGCTCACAGGCAGCGTCCCGGCAGGATTAGGGATCGCTGCTTCTGAAGACATAACAAAAAGCCTGAAGGATGCCTCTAATGATGACGGGGTTAGGGCAATCGTGATGCGGATAAATAGCCCGGGCGGGTCACCTGCTGCCGCTGAAGAGATTGTGGCTGCAATGAAAAAAACCAAAAAACCCATTGTTGTTTCTATGGGGGATGTGGCAGCCAGCGCGGCATATTATATCAGCGTTCCAGCCACAAAGATAATCGCAAACCCCGATACCATAACGGGCAGCATAGGAGTAATATGGGAGTTCCAGAACAGGTCAAAATTCTATGAAAAAGACGGAACTGAGTTCTATATTGCAAAATCCGGCGAAATGAAGGACATGGGCGGTGACTGGCGGGGACTGACCGACGATGAAAAGAAATATGTGGATCAGGTCATTTCAGAAGCTTACGGGCGTTTCGTACATGAAGTAGCAACAGACCGGAACCTGTCTTTAAGTAAAGTCAAAGACCTTGCAGACGGCAGGGTATATACGGGCGCAAAAGCCAGGGAATTGGGGCTTGTGGATGATTTCGGAAGTCTTGATGACGCAATCGATGTTGCTGCGAAACTTGGAGGAATAGAAGGTACACCTGATGTTACCTATGCCAACAAGCCATCGCTTTCGCAATTGCTGTTCGGCGGGGAAAAAACGAACATCACCCAATTTACAGGCTATTTTTTTGATAATCCTTACGGAAAGCTGCTATCGATGTCCTGATTCAATTTCGTGATTTCTTCACAGGATGTTGTTTCCTGATAAACTCTACTTTCGTTTTCAGTTCTTCAAGTAAAGTCTCATTTAATTCCCCGGAATAAAAATCATACCGTGCAGCGAGTGAAATTTTTGATGCCAGTGCTCTTGCTATCCTGCCGCGCTGCCATTTTGGAGCAGTGTTTACAAGCGGATGCCTGAATATCAAACCGTGCTTTGGCGACGGCGCTTTGCCTTTCAGGTGTTTAAAAAGCGCATTGCTCGCACCGATTACCTGCACTGTGCTTGAAGGCATGGACGACAACCTGTTAAGGCTTCCCGCAATACTCAAAAGCCTCGCCCCGAGGATGTGCCCTGCAATATTTGTAAGATTCGGGGCAATTATTGGCATATTTTCCCTGATATATCCTTCAATGGAGTTGCGGGTATCATACAATCCAAGAAGCGAGGATGCAAAACCCTGCATGATTATTAAATCCGCATTAAATGAATTCCCTGTATCTTTTATTCCGATTATATGCTTTGCGAGTTCTTCGGGTTTTAAAGGGGTTTTTTCAAAATTAAGTATATACCATTCCTTGAGCCTCTCGGCAAGGATATTCATGGTTTCATCAAGGTCGTCTATAGCCTCAACTGCCGCAATTATCCGCCTGTCCGGGGTCGCTGCCTGAGTTATTTGCTTTCTTGCAAGTTCTATGCTTAACTCATGAAGCATCCGGTCATACTCATATCCCGAATCCGCAAAACCATATTTTATTGCCAGGTCGCGGAGATTTGTGCCTGCGACACTGCCCCTCATTAACAATGGCTCTTTGATATTGATTTTTATTAAATAATCAAGGTCTTTCCGGAATAATTCAACGTCGATTATCCCGTCTTCATCGAGTGTGAAATTCCCGAACCAGGTTCTTACTTGCATGTGCTAATCTTTTCCTTGATAGTACTAAACCTTTTACGGTCTCGCAAGCGGCCTTCAGAAGCGCAGGGCACCCCCAGACCCCGAAGGCGCCGCTCTCGCGGAGTTGAGCATTCTTCCTCGGCAGCACTATCCGTTTGTGGCAAAAACCCATAATCTTACAAGCCAGGCATGAAGCAAGATTTGTTTGCAGGATTTCAACCGAATAGTCTGCAAGCCTTTTTGTGGATTATTTTCTAAAGTCATTTTTGTCCATTTTTATTTTTTAAACCAAAATGATTATGCTTGCCTTAGACAATATCCATAGCAAGCCATGAATAAAAACATCAACAGGATATCGGGAAAAGTATGGATATTCGGCGATAATGTTGACACCGATGTCATTATCCCGGGTAAATATCTTCGCAACACCGATATGAATGTGTTCGCATCCCATGTTATGGAAGGGATTGACCCGGAGTTCACAAAAAAAGTAAAAAAGGGTGATATAATAGTTGCAGGCAGGAATTTCGGATGCGGCTCATCCCGCGAACAGGCTCCCCTTGCTTTGAAACATGCAGGCATAGCTTGTGTCGTTGCAGAATCGTTCGCCAGGATTTTTTTCAGAAATGCCATTAACGTCGGCCTCCCCATAATAGAAGCAAAAATTGAATGCAATGAAGGGGATAGCATCGAAATCGACCTCGGGAACGGCATTGTGAAAAATAACGATAGAACATATCCTGCTACAAAGCTTCCGGATTTTCTTCGCGAGATACTTGCAGACGGCGGACTTGTTGAACACCACAAAAAGGTGAGTTTGTGATATTCCCTCCTGATTACAAAAGTGTGGGAGTAACAAGGAGCGACCCGACCGGGCGCATTGGCTGCCCCATCTATTTTTCAACAGAATACCTGATAGCAGACCTTCCTTCCGGCTTTTCAATCTACAGGGTAAAAAGCGAGGGAGAAGGGTTGCTGAAGAAACTTGTTTCTCTTGAACAGCTGGCGAAAGGGAACCAGATAAAAAAATTCGGGGAAAAACTCGATTCCCATGACAGGACGCGTCTCATTGAATCTGCAATCTCACTTGTCAGGGGAAAAGTGAACACTGTTATTTTTGAAGGTATGGACAGGCATATCACTTTTGTGCAGGACCCCAGCCTTCATGAAGTTACGGAGATTGAGATTATCGATATCGCGCCGCCGGAACCCCCATGGCTTTCTTTCGCGGTAGAAAGGCTTGCCAAAAGCGGGATACTGGGTGAGCTGAATATCAGGTTCACCACAAAACTCATAGACCTTCGCAGGTTTGAAGGGGATAAGATGGTTTTCCCCTGCCATGCTTCGGAACTTAAAGGAAAATACCTTGATACCGATACCGAAATTGAGAATGATTCCACTCTTGTGGGATGTGATATCTCAAAACAGATTTTCGAGTTGCGTTTTCCCAATATCACCTATAAACATATCAATATGTGTCCCCTCAAAGCTGAACTTTACATGCCCACCAAGCCATTTATCACAAGATGCTGCCAGAGCAAGAAATCAGGGATGGTAAACATAAACGGCATTGACGGCGCAGTGGTGCACTGGGGGGCTTCGGAATACGATATCGTGGATGCAATCCGGATGCTGGTGAAGGTTATAAAAGGGAATCGCATAGATACTATAAAAACTGAGACTGGAGGATTATGAGGAAAAAAACAACATACTTCGGAGAAGGTCTATCTCTCTACCTGTTTTCAGCTATAGTGATAACAATTTTGATTGTCATTTACGTAGTATTACCAAAATTTACACATTCGATGGATACCCTGGTCGGCAGACTCCCAATGTCAATACCTTGAAATCCAATAAAAAATGAGAATCATGAAAAACTTTCCTAAAGTTTTTTCAAAAAGACGGGTATGGTGCACCATATCCGGACACGTCCTCCCGAGACGTGACTCGGGACGTCTTAAAGGAGCATAACCCTTTATGAAAATCGCAATCGTTCCCGGTGATGGCATAGGCAGGGAGGTAATCTCGGCAGCCCTTACCGTTCTCGATGCCTTTGGGCTCGATATAGAAAAAGTCCCTCTTGATATTGGTTATGGCAAGTGGGAGCGCACGGGGAGTGCAATTACGGATGAGGATATTGAAACCATCAGGGAATGTGATTGCGTGCTTTTCGGTGCAATTACCACGCCGCCAGACCCAAATTATAAAAGTGTGCTTGTGCGCCTCAGGAAAGAACTTGATTTATATGCCAATATACGGCCATTTGCTCCTTTGAAAACTGTTAAATTGCCCTGCGCCGGTAAATTCGATTTTGTAATTGTAAGAGAAAATACCGAAGGTATGTACTCCGGGATTGAGGAACTGCATGAAGACGCGGCATATACCACACGGGTTATTACCAGGAAGGGCTGCGAGAGAATTGCAATGCGCGCGTGTCAGCTTGCAAAGGAAAGAAAAAACTCAATTACCATAGTGCATAAGGCAAATGTATTAAAATCGGATTCTTTTTTCCGAGACATCGCTATCGGTGTTGCAAAGAAAAACGGTATATCTTATACTGAAATGCTGGTTGATGCAATGGCATACGACCTGGTTCTGCGCCCGCAAAAATATGATGTGATAGTGACCACCAACCTCTTTGGCGACATCCTGAGCGACGAGGCTGCCGCCATAGCAGGCGGGCTTGGCCTTTGCCCGAGCGCCAATATCGGCGACAGGTATGCGCTTTTCGAACCCATACACGGAAGCGCCCCGGATATTGCAGGGAAAGGCATTGCGAATCCGATAGCGGCAATCCTGAGCGTCAGGATGATGCTTGAATGGGCTGGAAAGGCAAAGGAAGCAGAGTCAATAAGCCGGGCTTTGGACGATGTCCTTGCGCAGGGGATAGTAACGCCCGACCTTGGTGGTTCTTATCCAACTTCTGATGTGGCGAATACCATCGCAGGGTCGGTTAGTAAATTTATAGGAAAGCAATAATCCCGAAAATGAAAGGTTTTGAGAACTTCGTTTCAACCACGTAAACTATAAATGGACATTCTTCATAAAAGGTTTGGTAAAAACTGCAAAGTGATAAACCCAAGATAGCAGCTATGAATAAAAAACGGAAAAACTTATCGGTGGTATCAATCGGATCCATGTATCCGTGGAATCCACAGGAGGATAGGGAGTGACTGGCGATAGAATAGCAAAGCCATGGTTTGTGGGTTTTGGAGAATTAATTGGTATCAGCATAGGACTTGCAGCAATTGCCTGGGTTCTGGATTCAATTTTAGATTCTGTTATATTCCATGAGGGGACTCTTTTCGGGCAGCTACTATCCCCAACTGTCCATGAAATCGGGGTCAGGGTTTTATTTGGGTTCGTTATAATCGTGTTCGGTATCTACGTTCAATTGAACATGGAGCGGCGCAAACGGGCGGAGGAGGAGCTTTGGCAATCCGAAAAAAAACACCGGATGTTAGTTGAGAATATCCAGGATGGCGTCTTTATTATCCAGGATTCGAAATTCCAATATGTCAATGAAGCCTTTGCAAGAACGGCTGGCTACAATGTGGGCGAAATTATCGGCAGGGATTTCAGGGAATTTGTTGCGCCGGATGATTTGGAAATGGTAGCTGACCGATATCATCGAAGACTGGCTGGAGAAAATGTCCCGTCGGAATACGAATTTCACATGATGCGTAAGGACGGGGCGAGAATCATTGTCAATATGAATGCGGGACTTGTATCTTATCGCGGCATGGTAGCAAGTATGGGGATTTTGAAAGACATAACTGAACGGAAGCGAGCGGAGAAAGCGCTTCAAGAAGCTGTTGTAAAAATTGAGGAGGAACGAAATAAATCAAACGCGGTTATTGCAGCCTTAGCTGACGGCATCATCATCCAGGATACTGATTACAAAATAGTATATCAAAACCAGATTCAGGACGATTTATTCGGGAACCGCATTGGGGAGTACTGTTACAAAGCGTATGAAGGCAGGGATACTATCTGTGAGTGGTGTCCTGTGGAATTAACTTTCAGGGATGGAAAGATTCACAAAACAGAGAGAGAGATGAATACTGAGAGCGGGACAATGTATTACGAACTTATTTCATCGCCTTTAAGTGATTCTACTGGGAAAATCATAGCAGGAGTCAAGGTTGTCAGGGACATCACCGAGCTCAAGCGAAATGAAAAAGCACTTCGGGAGAGCGAGGAGCGGTACCGCAGTCTGTTTGATAACGCGAACGACGCCATTTACTTAATAAATCCGCGAACGGAAGAAATTATAGATTGTAACAAAAAAGCTGTTGAGATGGATGGTTACAGTATCGAGGAACTTAAGAATATGAAAGCTGCGGATCTCCATCCTCCCGATGAACGGAAGACACTCGCAGAAAAATTCAAAGATGTTTTTAGTAAAGGCCAGGTGGCAGGTATCTCAGGTTTTCATCACATGAGAAAGGATGGGGAGCTTATACCCGTAGAGGTTAATGCGACTATTATCGAGATTGGTGGGGAAAAATTGAATATAAGCAATGTCAGGGACATCACGAAGCGAACGCGGGTTGAAAAAGAGAAGGACAGGCTTCTTAAAGCTATTGAAAACAGTACCGAGGGGATCACGATCGCCGATGAAAAAGACCGCTATATCTATGTAAATGCAGCATACGCTAAGATTTTTGGTTACACTCAAGAGGAGTTTATTGGAAAGACCTGGCGAAAAATCACGCCTCTAGAGCTGATTGCTCCAACTGAAAAGGGATTATCCAGCACCATGCACAACAGTGATATCGGTGTATTCAACGGAGAGGTTCCCGGGCTTAGGAAAGACGGAACTGAAATCCCTACGGAAGTCAGAGGCACGGCTCTATGGGGTGAGAATGGCAATTATCTGGGGCATATTTGTATCGTAAGAGATATCACAGAACGTAAGAAGGTGGAAGAGAAGATAATGCTTTTATCCGAGGCTATGGAAGAAGCCCCTGATGGAATCATTATAGCTGACCTGAAAGGTTTTATTATCTATTCGAACAGGGCAATACAAAATATTTACGATTTTTCTCCAGATGAATTAAATGGAAAGCATGTCAGTGAACTGAATGTCGAACCCGAATTTACGAGAAAAGTGATGCTTCCTGATATAAGAACGAAAGGGAGATGGGTAGGGGAACTTACGGTAAAGAAAAAGACTGGCATCAAATTCCCTATCTGGCTTACTGCATCGCTGGTTAAAGACAGCAAGGGGGAACCAATAGCCCTGGTTGGAGTTATCAGAGATATTACCGAACGCAAGCATATAGAGCGGGTTTTGCAGGAAAGCGAAGAACGATACCGGAGCCTCTTTGAAGATTCTCCGATTTCTCTGTGGGAAGAAGATAGTTCTGAAATTAAAAAATACATTGATGCTCTGAAAAGTAAAGAGATTGAAGATCTGAGAACATATTTTGACAGGCATCCGAAAGAAGTTGCCCTGTTTGCAAGTATGTTGAAGGTAGTCGATGTTAATAAAGCTACAATAAATCTGTTCAAGGCAAAAAGTAAAGACGACATTATAAACGGTTTGGAAAATATCTTCACGGAAAGGTCAAACGAAACTTTTAAAGAGGAACTTATCGCGATAGCTGATGGCAAGACTTCCTTTTATAGCGAGGATATTCTTAAAACATTAACAGGCGATAGAATTAACGTCAGCATCAGATGGGTTTTAACTCCCGGCAGTGAAAAAACATATTCAAAAAGACTGGTTTCTATCATAGATATTACAGAACGCAAGCAGGCCGAAGAAAAAATCCGGAATTACACGAGAGAGCTTGAGGAATCGAATCACATGAAGGAGCTCTTCACTGATATCATGCATCACGACCTTTTGAACCCGCTCAATACTGCTAAAGGTTTTATTGAACTTCTTAAGGAAAACGAGACAAAATCCAATAAAAGAGCATATCTTGAGACCATTGAAAGGAGTCTTGGAAAGGGCATGGAACTCATAGACGGCGCCATGAAATTTTCAAGGTTTGAAAGTCTGAAAAGTATTGAACTGGAAGAACTGGACTTAAAAGGGATTATTGAGGAAGTCGTTGAAACTCTCATCCCGCTTGCGGATAATGCCGGTGTGGAAATCGTGAACCGCATGACTTTTAATGCGCCCGTGAGAGCCAATAAAATAATCGAAGAGGTTTTTTCAAATATCATAGCCAACGCTATAAAATATGCGTCAGGTGGTAAGAGAATAATTGTAGAAAGCAAGGATAAGGGGGAAAGCCAGCAGGTCAGGGTAATAGATTTCGGGGAAGGTATAAAGGAAACCGAGAGGACCGTGATTTTTGAAAGATTCAGGAGGGGAGGTAAAATAGGTGTTAAGGGTTCAGGTCTCGGACTTGCAATTGCGGGGAAGATTATGGAATTGCATAATGGGAGGATATGGGTTGAAGATAATCCCGAAGGTGGAGCTGTTTTTATTGTGGAGATTCCAAAGAGTCTAAGTTAGATAACCTGATTTTTCAAACATTTAACAGCGAACTAGGGAGTGTAACATAATTTGCTGAAACTTCCTATAATCATTTACTTTCCCTTTTATATATACACATCCATTCGTTCACCGAAATACACTCTCAATTGATTCAGGATAATTCCCCAGTCACGTAGAGGC
>CABMII010000141.1 GCA_902386255.1 uncultured archaeon | reverse complement strand
TCGCCAAAAGCTTTATCAACAAATCAATACCTTATGGATAATCCCATTTAAGATTATTCGGTGAATTTTTTATGACGCAAAAGACAAAAGGTAAGAAGAGACGGCTGGCAAAAGCGCAGAACCAGAATCAACGCGTTCCCGCATGGGTTATCGTAAAAACACAAAGAAATGTAATGACCCATCCGAAGAGACGCCAATGGAGACGCAGCACGCTGGATGTTTAGAGTGATTAATATGGCAGATATTGAAAGAATATATACAATTCCACTTTCAGATGCAAGGAAAGTCCCGCGCTGGAAGAGAGCAGAAAGCGCAGCAAGAAAAGTAAGGGCATATCTTGCAAAGCACCTGAAGACTGATTTGAAAGAAGTTAAGATAGATAAGACTATTAATGAGAAACTCTGGGAGAGAGGCTCCATGAAACCGCCATTGAAAGTAAGAGTAAGGGCTGTCAAATTCGAGGCGGGCGGCGTGCAGGCTGAACTCGCCCAGGAATAACTTTTTTTGGGTAAGAAGGGGCAGATTTGAAACGTAAGTTGAATATTTCAGGGAGCCCCGTACTTGGTGTTTTTGCCGCCTGCACTGATGAACTTCTTTTTATTCCCGGCAATACATCGCCTGAGACCATTAAAGATTTAGAAGAATCACTCGGCGTAGTTGCTGTCAGCTCTTCCCTGGGCGGAAGCTCGATTGTCGGCTCACTGCTGCGGGGAAACAGCCGGGGTGTCGTGGTAGCAGGTTTGATATATGATAAAGAAATGCGCGTCCTCAGGAAACATACGAAAGCCGCAAAATTGACCGGGGAATTAAATGCCGCAGGAAATCTTATACTTGCCAACGATACCGCTGCGATTGTGCATCCCGACCTCAGCGATAAATCAGTCGGGGTAATTAAGAAAGCTCTTGGTGTTGATGTTAAACGCAGTACTCTCGGGGGGTTAAAGACTGTGGGTATGGCCGGGATTGCAACGAACAAAGGGGTTCTTGTTCATCCGAAATCAACCCCTTCGGAAATTGGAGTAATCGAAGAACTGTTCAATCTGCCGGTGGATATCGGGACTGTTAATTTTGGTTCACCGCTTGTGGGTTCGGGGATTCTTGCCAACAGCAAAGGATACGTCGTGGGTGAAGATACTACCGGGCCTGAAATAAGCAGGATTGAAGATACCTTGGGTTATCTGTAATCTTCAGTTTAGGTATTTGGCTGTAAATATTTTTATCAGACCGATACTTTTATATACAGTTAATCATTATTATAATTATGAGCAGGCATTGCTTTTTTAGCTCCCACACCCTATCAAGCCTGCTCTTTCCAAATCATAAAATCTTTATGCAATAACTTTTATTGAGTTGTGTATGGCTTTAACATATTCGCAGGCTGGCGTTGATATTGATAGGGAGAACAGGGCAATAGCAGCCCTTGCAAAACAACTTGTCTATAAACGCAAAGGTTTGGGGGCGCCCCTGACGGATGTGGGTCATTATGCAGGCCTCATAGATTTCGGGGAGCATGCACTTGCACTCACTACGGATGGGGTGGGTTCAAAAGTCCTTATCGCAAACGAGATGAAAAGATGGAATACAATAGGCATTGACTGCATCGCCATGAATGTTAACGACCTCCTTGCAATGGGCATCGAGCCTCTTGCATTTGTGGACTATATCGCCATCCAGGAACCCAATGATGAAATCATGAAACAGATAGGAGAGGGGCTCGCAAAAGGCGCAGAGATTTCAAGAATGACCATTGTGGGAGGAGAAACTGCGACTCTTCCTGATATCATAAATGGTTTTGACCTTGCAGGCACATGTCTTGGAATGGTGAAGAAAGATAGCATTATTACAGGTGAAAAAATCGAGACAGGAGAGGCCATAATCGGGCTTCCCTCAAACGGGGTGCACAGCAATGGCTATTCCCTTGTCCGCAGGATTATAAAAGACTCAGGCTACTCTTACAATGACCCTTTTCCGTACAATAAAAAGACCACTATCGGCGATGAGCTTTTGATTCCGACAAGAATTTATATGGAAATTCTTGAGGCGGCACAAAAATTCAATATTCACGGGCTGGCGCACATAACAGGAAGCGGGCTCATGAAACTACACCGCATCACCAAACTCGGGTTTGATATCTCTAATCCGCTTCCGCCGCAGCCCGTATTCAGGTTCCTGCAGGAGAAAGGGGATGTGGATGACCTTGAGATGTACAAGACATTCAATATGGGAATGGGTTTTGTGGTGATAGTACCGCAAAGCGAAGCAAATGAAGCTTCAAAGATGATGGGTGGAAAGATTGTCGGTGAGATTGTGGATGAGGGAATATTTGTTAAAGGAATGGAAATAAAGTAGAGAAAAATTGAAAAAGCCAATCCTTAAATAAGAACAAAGCAGACAATTATTGATAATTATGGCGGATGAAATGTTGGAGTTATTAAATAAAGCGATTGCAAGGGAAATCGGCGTTAGTATACAGTATATGTGGCAGCATGTTATGGCATTGGGTATGAAAAGCCCTGAGATTAAAGATGTTTTCGAAGATATTGCCATAGAAGAGATGAAACATGCAGAGAAGATTGCTGAACGCCTGTTCTATCTTGGCGGGATTCCTACCACCAAACCAACGCCAATTAATGTGGGCGATTCCCTGAAGGAGATGATTGAGAACGATCTTCAGGCAGAAGATGAAGCTATAGAGATGTACAAGGAAATAATTAATGTAGCTTCTGAAAAAGAAGATTCAACCACACGATTGTTGTTTGAGGAGATTTTAACTGCTGAGGAAGAACACAAACATACGTTCACCATCCTGTTGAAATAATAGCTGTTTGACGTACCCACAGGATACATATTTTTATTTTGTTTTACATCCTCATCCTGCATTTTATATCATTATTATTCAACCCCTTTATTTCTTCTGGAAAATTTAATTATGGTCGTTATGATGATGATGGAAACTAAAAGATAATTTTGTTCGTCACCATTCGATTTAGTTTTTCTGTTTCATGAATATTTAATTTTTTTCCTTTATTTTTATTCCCCTTTTGCATCTTTAAATAGACAACCATGGTTTCCTCTGGAAATTTTTATTAAGACCTTTCTTTCCCTTATTCCACAGAAACGCTTACATCTTTTAGGATTATTGTATATTCGTCATGTCTACTGATGATAAAACGCATTCAATTCTAAAAACCCTTGAAAATAGGGATAAAGTCCTCGTGGCTCTTTCGGGCGGCGTGGACAGCTCTGTGCTTGCCGCACTTGCATATCGGGCTCTCGGGGAAAGGGCACTCGCAGTTACTGCGGACTCCCAGACACTTGCGCCGGGTGAGCTTGAATGTGCAAAAGAAGTTGCCAGGGAGATAGGAATCCAGCACATTGTAATATCGTATGATGAACTCGGGGAGCCCGGATTTGCGAAGAACCCGGTGGATAGATGCTATCACTGCAAAAAAGGGCTGATACGCGAATTAAAGAAACTTGCCGCCGTACATGGTATTGATACGATTATCGAGGGAACAAATATTTCTGACCTGAAAAACCACAGGCCCGGTCACAGGGCTGTTGTGGAAGAAGGTATATACAACCCTTTTGTCGAATTTAAAGTCACCAAGGAAGAAATCCGTGAAATGGCGCATAAACTTGGCTTATCTGTCGCTGATAAACCCTCCATGGCATGCCTTTCCTCGCGTTTCCCGTATGGTCAGGCAATCACCGCGGAGGCGCTTAGGCGCGTGGGCGCTGCCGAGAGTTATCTTAAAAAAGCCGGGTTTAAAGTTGTACGGGTGCGCGACCACGCCGGCATAGCGCGCATTGAGATCACGCCTCTGGAAATGTCCCGTTTTCTTAAAATGCGTAAGGACGTGGTATCGGAATTTAAGAGGCTCGGATTTTCTTATGTTACCCTTGACCTCATGGGTTTCAGGAGCGGAAGCATGGATGAGATATTGCAAACTGATGAATCTGCCTAAACTTTCGTAACGTTTGCCGATTGGCACGATGGGCATCTCATCTTTTTTCCAATACCGCGGAACTTGGTATTACAATCTGTGCATTTATACTGTTCCATGACCAGATCTCCTTCCTCAATTTCCACGCTGACCGATGATTCTGCGAAGCACATTTTTTCACCTCTTATATTATACGCCTTTATGCATGGTAATACTCACCCGTTGTTCTTGCCTGAACCGGAGAACCGCAGGGTTCCCTGCCAGGGATGCCTATCGCGTCAGCGCGGCACTGCCTGCAAAGCCTGAACTGGGGCAGGAACTCTTCCGCTATCGTCCTTGCCATTGTGAGTTCATCGCACTCCGGCGCTCTCTCTTTCTCAAACTTGTGAAGCGGTATCAATGGAATAATGTTCATGAGTATCGCGCCATTCTCGGCAGACCTTCTGGCTATTTCCTTTACCTGCTCAAAATTGACCTCAGGAATTAGCACAGTGTTTATTTTTACATTCAGCCCTGCCTCGCTTGCTTTCTTTACGCCCAGGAACTGGTTCTCAATAAGTAGTTTTGCACCTTCAACTCCTTTATATGTCTTATCGTGGTACCTGACAAAAGAGTAAATTTTTGCCCCGACTTCCGGGTCAACTGTGTTGATGGTGACCGTGACGCTGGTAACTCCCACTTCGACGAGCCTGTCCACTTTTTCTGCAAGCAAAAGACCGTTACTCGCCACGCATTTTATAAGTTCCGGGTATTTTTCGTGGACAACGCGCAGGGTCTCGAATGTCTCTTCGTTTGCAAGCGATTCCCCGGGTCCTGCAATACCCACAACACGAAGGCTTGGAATTTCCTTTATGTACTTATCAACCCTGACAAGCGCTTCCTGCGGATTGAGAATAGCACCCGCTACCCCCGGCCTGTGCTCGCATTTATCCAGTTTCCTTATGCAGTAGTTGCACTGGATATTACAGCGCGGCGCCACAGGTAAGTGAATCCTGGCTGTCGTAAAATGCGCTTTTTCGTTGTAACACGGGTGCGCGCTAATGAGATGCGCGAATTTTGATCCGATATTGCCCCAGCGTTCCTGTTTCATATTCGACTCTCTTCATTCGTGATTATACGAACTAATAATTGGGTTTAATACTATTTAGGTATTTTCCCAATTGTTCACCTACAAATTCTTCGTTAATAAACCTACCGAAGTTGAGGCTTTTTACATTTTTTCAAACATATCTTTGCCAACGCCGCATTGGGGACAAACCCAGTCGTCTGGCAGGTCTTCAAAAGCGGTGCCCGGTTTAATCCTTGGAGTGTCCCCGACTTCGGGGTCATAGATATAACCGCAAACAGTACAGCGATATTTTATCATATTTTACCTCATTTTAATAGAGTCCTTAAAGTAAAAGTCATATTCCACGACTACCAAAAACTATTACCACATTGAGATAAATAGCTTATCGTGGGAGAAGAATATGACAAAAATTGAATTGACAAACGGCGTTTACTGGGTCGGGGTCGTGGACTGGAACCTGCGTGATTTCCACGGCTACACGACACCGCGGGGCGGAACGTATAATGCATATCTCATAGTCGATGAGAAAATTGCGCTTGTAGATACAGTGAAGAACGCTTTTGCAGGTGAGATGATAGGAAGGATACGGGAGATTATAGACCCATCGAAGATTGATTACGTCGTCTCGAACCACGTTGAAATGGACCATTCGGGTTCCCTGCCTGAGATAATGAAAATAGCAACGAATGCCCAGGTTATTGCCACTGAAAAAGGAAAGGAGGGGTTATTCCGGCATTACAAAGGTAATTGGAATTTCAGGACTGTCAAGACCGAAGACGAACTTAAGCTTGGTAAGAAAACGCTTTTCTTTATTACAGCGCCAATGCTCCACTGGCCAGACAGCATGTTCACTTACCTGAAGGAGGATAAAATCCTCCTGTCCAACGACGGCTTCGGGCAGCATCTTGCCTCTTCATTCAGGTTTGATGAGGATGTGTGCAGCCTCCTTGGATATGAATGCGATACGGTGATGGATGAGGCTGCCAAGTATTATGCAAGTATTCTCATGCCATTCGGAGGGCTAATTCTTAAGAAAATTGATGAGCTCCAGAAACTGGGTACCGAAATAAAGATGATAGCGCCGTCGCACGGCTTGATATGGACAAACCCAGGAAAAATAATAGACGCTTATCTTAACTGGTCCAAAGGGGTCTCGAAGCAGAAAGTGCTTGTCATTTATGATACCATGTGGAATAGCACTGAGATAATGGCAAATGAAATCCTGAGAGGGGTAGCTGATTCCGAAGTCAAGGTTATGTTATTCCATCTGCGAAAGAATGAATGGAGCGAGATAGTCAAGGAAGTGCTTGAAGCGCGGGCAATCGTTATCGGTTCACCCACATTGAATAACGGCATGTTCCCCACTGTCGGGGGATTCCTGACGTATCTAATGGGCTTGCGGCCGAAGAATAAACTGTGGGCGACCTTCGGTTCCTACGGCTGGGCAGGCGGGGCTGTCAAGGGTGTAAATGAAAAATTAAAATCCGATGGATACGATACCGTTGAGTCACTTGAAGTGAATTTCAGGCCCGATGAGGCAGATTTAGGGAAATGCTATGCTCTGGGGCAGAAAATAGCTTCGATGGTAAAGTCGGACTAACGCAGCTGCATAAACTGCGGCCTTATGAAGTGAAGACGGTAGCGCAGGCATTCCTTGAAATTATCTCCCGAAAAGTCGCATGGTTCAAGGTCTGCAGCGGTGCATTTTTCTCCCGAGCAGAAGGTACATTTTTCAGATGGCATGATTTGATTTTGGATATATCAGGGATGGGTATTATGTGTTTCGGTGAGAGGACCATTAGCGTTCTTCTAAAATCGCCTGAATCTTATGCTTAAGGTCGGGTAAGTCTCTCTACCACAGCCCACACGACATCGACATCCACACCAAAATATTCATGGACAAGTATGTTTCGCATCCCAATAATTTCTGACCAGTCAATTTCTTGATGTTGGTCTATGAAGCTGCCAGGAAGGGCACGCGCAGCTTCACCAATAATCTGAAGGTGGTGAACTATCCATGTTTGTATTAACTCATCATTCTCGAAATTCTCACGGCCATGCGCAGCATACTTTTCAATCCGCTCTATCGCCTCCAGGATATCAAGCAGTCGCTCGCGGTAGTCTCTCATAGAGGGACTGCCTCCCGCAGCACACGTCTGCGGATGCGCTCACGAAGCCCTTTCTCAGTCACCACATCCACTTTACAGGCCAGCAACTTTTGGAGCTCCATTAACAGGCCGCCAAGGTCAAAAAGGCTGCGCCCCGGCTCCAGCTCAACCAGAAAGTCAATGTCGCTCTCAGGTCCTGCCTCGCCTCGTGCTACCGAACCAAAGACACGGACGTTTCGGGCGCCATATCTTGCTGCAATATGCAAGATTTCTTTTCGTTTATCCTTTAATAACTTGACGAGTTCCATTTTTATTCACTGTTGATATGTAAGTACGGGATTAAATAAGATTTCTGCTCACAGTTTGTTAAGGCTGAAAAAAAATAGCATTCAGAGACTTATCTATATATAGATTCATGCCATCAGTACTCATAGGGCTCATCACTTTTTCAGCCTTGTTTTGTTTCATCATCGGCACTTTTCTATCTCTCTTGCTATCTTTTCAGCCTCTTTTCCCGGGTTTTTTGAATTATAAATAGTCCGCCCAACAATAACATGATCAGCGCCCGCTCTTATCGCATCCGCCGCGCTTCCTCCCTGCGCGCCCACGCCGGGTGAGATTATTGTCAGCCCGCCAACAACGCCGCGTATCTGCTTTACTCTTTCAGGGCGCGTCGCGGGGGCTACCACGCCTTGCGCTTTGCATTCAACTGCAAGTGAGGCAAGTTCCAGGGCTTTTGGCGCCATGAACTCAATCGCACCGGGGTGGCTCATTTCCGTGACCACAAAAATATCGCCTTTATCTTCCTGCGCCGTTTTAACGCATTCAAGAAGGCTGTCACGCCCCGTGAAACCGTGAACAATTACCGCGCTTGCGCCCGCTTCAAAAGCCTGGCTGCATATCAGTTTGTTGGTATTCGGGATATCAGCAACCTTAAAATCCGCAATCACAGGCGCAAATTCACAAATAGTATCTATTATATCCAATCCTGCGCCCAGCACCAGCGGATAGCCTATCTTGATGGCGTCCACATGCTCCGCTGTCTCTTTTGATATCGCGACTGCCGCATTTTTGTCTGTAACATCAAGAGCCAGGATGAGGCGCGTGTCCTTTTGCATACGAACCATAAAGTCTTTCAATTCACTTTAATATTGCCATGAAAGTTAGAAAACAATTTAAGCAATAGGATAATGTTTGACCCTAATATGGACGAAGTCGAAAGAATAAAACAATTGAAAAAAGAAAGAAATGCGATCATCCTTGCCCACAATTACCAGCGCGGGGACGTGCAGGATATTGCGGATTTCGTTGGGGATTCATTCGGCCTGAGCCAGAAAGCAGTTGATAGCGGCGCAGAAGTTATCGTTTTTTGCGGCGTGGATTTCATGGCAGAAAGCGCGGCTGTACTTAACCCTGAAAAAACCGTCCTCATGCCAGAACTTTCAGCCCAGTGCCCCATGGCGGCCATGATAACCGTGGAATCCCTGAGGCATGAAAAGGAAAAATATCCCGGCGCTACTGTTGTCTGTTATGTCAACACGCCCGCCTCTGTGAAGGCAGAAAGCGATATATGCTGCACATCTGCAAACGCGGTTAAAGTTGTGAATGCATTGCCTGAAGACGAAATAATCTTTGTCCCTGACAGGAACCTTGCCCTGTACGTTGCAGCCCACACGGATAAGAAAATCATTCCCTGGAACGGCTACTGCCCCACACATCACCTGATACTGCCCGGCGATATTTTGCTTGAGAAAGAAGAGCATCCAGATGCTGAAATCCTTGTCCATCCCGAGTGCAGGCCAGATGTCATAGCGCTTGCAGACCAGGTATTGAGTACAGCAGGGATGTTAAAATATGCGAGGCAATCGAGCTCAAAAGAATTCATCATAGGAACCGAGGTTGGGCTTTTGCACAGGTTGAATAAGGAAAATCCGGACAAGACCTTTATTCCTGCAACGAGCTATGCCGTCTGCCCGAACATGAAAATGAACACGCTCGGGAGTATAATCCGCGCGCTTGAAAGAAACGAGCACGTAATAAAAATCCCGGAAGACGTGAGAGTAAAAGCAAAACTGGCGCTTGACAGGATGCTGGATGTGGGGCGCGGTGATTGATGGTAAAACTTTGGGAAAGTTTTAACAAAACAAGGGGACGTCGCACGTCCCCTATACGTCCTAAAGGGGCGTAACCCTTTATGAAATATCTTGAACTGATGCGGTACAGGAACTGCGCAATGGCGGGACTTGCAGCCGTTATCGGTGGATTCATAGCCTATAGCGCGGCGCCGGGGCCGTTGCTCTGGCTGTTGCCTGTATTTCTAACAGTTTTCCTGCTTACCGGCGCAGGTAATGCGATAAACGACTATTTCGATGCCGGTATTGACGCTATTAACCGCCCTGACCGCCCAATACCTTCAGGGAGGATAACGAAAGAATCCGCCTATAAATTCTCAATTGCGCTTTTTGCAGCAGGCGTTATCATTTCCTTCTTTATCGGCGCCATCCCTTTTTTTATTGCAGCTTTTAACTCCCTGCTTTTATATTTCTATGCATTTTCGCTGAAAAGAAAAGTTTTTGTTGGGAACTTAAGCGTTGCATACCTGACCGGTTCAACATTTCTGTTCGGCGGCGCTGCTTTTGGAGAAAAAGGTATCGAGATTACGCTCGCTCTTTTTTTCCTTTCCATGCTTGCAACACTTGCACGTGAAATCGTCAAGGCAATCGAAGATATTGACGGGGACAGGAAAGAGGGGGCGTCAACCCTGCCTATAAGAGTGGGGGAAAAAACTTCGGCTTACGTTGCCTGCACATTCGGGATTCTGGCAGTTATCCTGAGCCCGCTGCCATATCTCATGAATTTGTTTAACGAATCCTATCTCTATATTGTCGGGATTGCGGATGTCCTTTTCATATATGCTGTTGTTTTAATTTTGAAAAAGAACCCTTCAGCATCTTCAAAATTTTTCAAGATTGCCATGTTCTTTGCACTCCTGGCATTCATTGCAGGAAGCATCCTGAAAAATAAACTTTTATAAAACGCCTTTCGTGCTTGGAACACCTGTGCCGCTTATCCTGGCAGCCCTTTTTAATGCGATACCGAATCCCTTGAAGAGCGCCTCTATCTTGTGGTGGTCGTTCTCTCCTATGACATTGAGGTGCGCATTTAAACCTGCATTGCTGGCCAGAGATTCAAAGAAATGTCGAGTATTCTGGGGATTGAACCCGCCAATTTTCTGGTTCGCAAATGCGGCATTGAAGGCAAGGAAACTGCGCCCACTGAGGTCTATAGCCACTGTTGCAAGCGCCTCATCCATTGGCACTCTTGCTTCCCCGAAGCGTTCGATGCCTTTCTTATCTCCAAGCGCTTTGTTAATTGCGCTGCCCAGCGCTATACCCACATCTTCCACGGTATGATGGTCATCCACCGTGAGGTCGCCGCGCGCGGAAACTTTGAGGTCAAAGGACCCGTGCTTTGCAAACGAGTTGAGCATGTGGTCAAAAAAGGGTATGCCTGTATTGATGTCCGTGTTCCCTGAACCATCTAAACTGATTTTTACTTCGATGTCTGTCTCGTTTGTTTTTCGCGATACTTTTGATTCCCTCATGATGGGGATTATATTGGTCAGTTAGAATATAAAGGTGTTGGAGCTCGTGATTGATTCCTGAATAAGATTGGCGGTACTATTAAGGCGAGAGTAATAAATCAAATTATTATGAGAATAAAGCATTCAATAAGAAAAAAATGTGATTTAAGAGCTTATTTTGGGGTTTTGAAGGATAGTAAAAAATTGAGCGAAATTGAAGAAGATTGCAAGAAAATGAGAATGTTATCGAGGCCTACCTCAAGATTGTGGCCATAAAAATTTCACTTTAAAATTTATATTTTTACAAATAGAAAGTTTCTTAACTCAATACTTATTAGCGCATTTATGCGAAGCTGACAGCTTCAAACACTTATCAGCGATATGCTAACCGCGGTGAAGCGAGCACCAACCGGAGCGCAGCTTGACCGCTCAACTTCACTCATACCCGGGCGGCTCGTCCCTGCAGGGATGAGGGCTTGTTCCGCACCTTCGGCGAGCCGTCGGGGGAGGAGGCGCAAATTTGCATCCGACATTCTTTCGCGTAAGCGCCATTAGTAGATGGTCTGGGCTCATATACAAAAATTGACCGTTTATACCGGAGTTTATAAAATAATACCATAACCAAAAACGGTAGTTCAATTTTTTGTAGGGTCTACATAATAATTAAATTAAACTTTTTATTCCCTATCTACAAATAATGAATGGTTTTCAGATGATATAG
>CABMII010000140.1 GCA_902386255.1 uncultured archaeon | reverse complement strand
TTGACCGTTGCTTCTAATCCATTTATATAATCATCTTTGTTTTTGACCGTTGCTTCTAATCCATTTATATAATCATCTTTGTTTTTGACCGTTGCCTCTAATCCGCTTATGTAATCGTCTTTCTTTTGAACAGCAGTTCCCAGGATTTGTATGTGCTTATCTTTATCCTGATTTATCGTTTCAAGATTATGTATATGAATTTCCTTATTACTTGTAAATTGTCCAATAGTTTCAAAGATAAGTGTTTCAAGTGTATGGTATTTTGACATATCCATTGTGCTATTGAATTTAAAATCAACTTTGAGTAACGTTCCTTTTTTGCCGATTAAATATATTGTTCGATACGCTGGACTCAATGAATCGCCAAGTTCCAAAAAATTTTCGTTATAATATCTGTATACTTTGCTTATATTTTCACCGGGAATGCCGTATTTATATGAGTAAAATATAAAAAGTTGCATTAAAAGCCAATTGGAAATATTGTTTGTTTCCGTAGTTAAGTACTCAAATCCATTATCTTTCAAAAAATCTTCGAGTTTTTTTCCGGATGGCAGTCCATTTTTTATATGCTCGGATAGCCATGGATGGTTGTTACCCGTAAGTTTACGGAAGAAATCGTTTACCTTTGTCTCAGCTTCTGTTGCCTTTTCAGAGTAAAAAGGCGCTCCCAGTATAACAAAATGTTTACTGATTCTAAGCATTTCTGATAATGTGTTCTCACGATTTTCAGGAGATATATGCTCAAAAAGATCTGAAGAAACTACTACATCAAAGATGTGGTCTTTGAAAGGAGCGCTTATAATATCGCCTACAAAATAATTTTTCTCATTAAATTCAGATTTCCGGATATCGAGGATATACAAATCGTCATCTTCTTGAAGGAAATCCTTCAGATGCCCACTCCTTCCACCGATATCTAAAATTTTCGAACATTTTTTATTTTTTCGCAAAAGGTAAATCAAATCACTTATTATTTTGTTCCTTGTGTATAAGTCGAAAGGTAAATCGAACCTTTCATTTAACATATTTCCACCTGCAAGGAATGTATAACATTCCATAATCTTTAATATCGCTTTCAGTTACTTTAAATGTAAACCTCTTTTCATGGTGGTCAATAATATATTCCACTATTCCCTCTCCTTCGATAAAATTTCGGTTATTAATTCAAAATCCCATATTAATAAAATTGATACAATCATTGACACTAAGATGATGGCGAAGTTACCAACAATAGGTATAGTTGGGATATATTCTCTGAGAATTATGTCAACATTATTCACCCACATCATTGGATATAAAATGTATAGAAGATTAAGTATAATATATAAATATACGAATATTTTATTTTTAAATTCTCCCAAAACAAATATCGAGATGGGAAGTAGCCAGATCCACCACTGTGGGTGAGTGTATACCGATATAAAAAACCAAGAAATTTCTATAAACATGAACCCGATGAAATTTCTAAAATTAAATTTACTGTATTTATAAATTATCCATAAGAGAATACAGTAACCTATAAACCAGATCGACATCGTATGAAATTGCGGAAGATTTACTGGAGATAACTGAAGATTAAACAACCAACTCGATTCGCCCTCTAGCACTATGAATTTAAACCATTTTATATACCCAGCCCACGGAACCAAACTAATTAGTATTCCAAGAGCTACAAATTCCAATGACAGTTTCATTTTTTTGTTGGATAACAACATAGCCAAAGGGGGTAACAATAACAATGGGTATATTTTAAATTGTGCGCCAATTCCCAAAGAAATAATTGATGCAATTTTCCAAAATGGTTTATCAGCATCAAAAGCTTTTTTAGCAAAATACAATGACGTTAAAGTAAAAAATACTGGATAAATATCCATTTGCCCCATTACTATGATGCTTATGAATGCTAATGGGGAAGCCAAGTAACCTAATACCAAATCTTTCCGTTTATATATTCTAAATATTAAAAATCCACCTATAAAAAATAGAATAATATTTGGTAATATTCCAAACAAAGGCATAAAACTTGGAGCTGTAGAAAAATCCACCGACCATTTGTGTAAATCATAAGAAGATAGTAATGATAATATTTTTATATAAATACCTTGAATTACATACCAGTCAGGAGGATATGCCACAAAATTTTGTGGTAGTTTTTGAATTTCTAATATATAGCTATAAAAATCATAATTTCCCATTGCAAATGATTTGGCAACATAGTTCATCACCCAAAAATCACCATGCTTTGGGTATATTCCATAAAAGATATAGCCCACTACTATCAATACTATTAAAACATCCAATATTCTATTTTTTATCTTATCGATGTTGTAGACCATTTCCACCTGCAAGGAATGTATAACATTCCATAATCTTTAATCTCGCCATCAACTACTTTAAAAGTAAACCTCTTTTCATGATGGTCATAGGGATTAACACATGCAAAATCATAAACAGCAGCGGTGAACAAATATGTTCCTTTCAATAGCGGCAGGGAATCAATAATATATTCCACCGCACCCTCTCCATTTATGCTTTCTATTACGTTATTATAGAATTTTGTATTAGGTCCGGTAATATGAACCCCATCGTTTCTATGAATGGCAATCCCAAAAACCGGCTTTTCTATTTTTGTTTTTGAAAAATATTTTATCCTGGCAACCAGGGGTTCGCCTGTTCTAAAAATATATCGCTCATTCCCATTTTTAGCAAAGAATTTTACTTCAGTAATCTCTACTTCCATTGAACCCCATCTATCCTCAGCCGAAGTTTGCTGGGTCTCTATCTTTTCAGGAGTTGTTGCTTCATTTATAATTATTTTGTCAGTAGTTTGTTGCTCGATTCTTTTATCATGCTGTTTTTTCAAAGCCAATTCCTCTTTAATGTGCATACTAACGTGGTAATCACTGACAACCTTTTCACTATACCCTATAGAACCAATTTGTCCTTGATTCAGCAGTATAGACCTCTCGCATAATTGCTTCACGGTCTCCATTCCATGCGACACAAACACAATCGTTTTCCCCTCTCTCCTGAACTCATTGATTGTGTCATAGCACTTTCTCTGGAACGCCTCATCGCCAACTGCCAGCGCCTCGTCTATAAGAATTATATCGGGCTCTGTGGATATAGCAGTAGAAAACGCCAGCCTTGCATACATCCCGCTTGAAAAGTTCTTCAGCTTGGCATTCCTGAACTTTTCCAGTTCTGCGAATTCGAATATATCGTTTATTTTATTCTTTATCTGCGCCCTGTCCATCCCCATAATCGACCCGTAGAGATATACATTCTCCTCAGCCGTCAGTTCCGGCTGGAACCCCACACCCAACTCTAAGAACGGCGCTATCCTGCCGTTCACCGTCACCCTGCCGTTATCCGGGTACAGCACACCCGCGATTACCTTCAGAAGCGTGCTCTTCCCGCTTCCGTTTTCCCCGATGATGCCAATGGTTTCTCCCCGCTTTACCGTGAAGCTTACATTGCGCAGCGCCCAGAACTCCTCGTAGCTGTACCTGCTGCCCTTGAGCATGCCAGCAATGTTCTCATATACCGTGCGTCTCCTCTCGTGCGGGATTTTGAAGCGTTTGGAGACGTTCTCCACTACGATGGCGTCCTGCTCTTCTTTAGGGGACTTTGGCTGCCGGAACATGGTTTAAACCTCTTCGGCAAATCTGCGCGATAGCTTTTTAAATAACACGGTTCCGATGGAAAACAGCATCAGTCCGGATAAAAGAACAATAACAAAATCTGAAATTGCTGGAATGGTTCCATTTAGAAGTATGTCCCGGTACATATTAATTAATCGTGTTATCGGATTAAGCGAATAGTAAAACTCATATTTTGCAGGTACGAGGGATAGCGGATAAATAATGGGAGACAGGAAAAACCCCACCTGGAGCACCACATCCCATATCTGGTTTAAATCCCTGTAATAGACATACAATGAAGCTAATATCAGGCATATGCCGTAAACTATCAGGAAATACATCAGATGGATAACCGGGAACATCAGAACTGTGGCTGGAATCCCCGCTCCCAATATTATTAACAGAGGTATAAGCACTAAAAACTCAAGGACAGAGCTTACTAAACTTGATACTGCTACGCTCAGGGTCAGTATTTCCCTCGGAATATAAATTTTAGTAACAAGGCTCGATTTTCCGACGATAGAACCCATGGCTGATGTTGTTCCGATGGCAAAAAAGCGCCATGCAAAAATCCCAGTCAATAAATATACGACAAAATTCTCCTGGTTTTTAAAGATGTTACTGAACACAAAATAGAGGACAAGCATCATCAATAACGGGTTCAGCATCGACCATGCAAACCCGAGCATTGAGCCGGTGTATTTCGTTTTGAGGTCGCTTATCACCAGGTTTTTTATTAATTCTTTGTATTCAAAAATATACATCATTTTAAATCCCAAGTTTCATGTTCCGCAGCAATTCGCATGCTCTGAACAACGATTCGAATGTTCCCGCATCGCTCCAGAATCCTGAAAGCACCGAATAACTCATATTACCCATGCGAATATATTCGTTATTAACATCCGTAATCTCAAGTTCACCCCTGCCTGAAGGCTTCAGGGTTTGTATTATGTCAAACACTCCGGGATCATAAATATATAATCCGGTAACTGCAAAATTCGATTTCGGAACAGAGGGTTTCTCTTCAATCGAAATAATTTTATTTTCTCTGATTTCTGCAACTCCAAACCTGTTGGCATCAGGTACCTCCTTCAAGAAGATTTTAGCGCCAGATTCAAAAGACTTCACTTCATTGCGCACCTTATCCTGGAAGATATTGTCGCCAAGGATTACTGTTACCGGTTCGTTGTCTGCAAAATCCACTGCCAGACCCAGAGCCTGTGCAATACCTCCCGCCTCTTCCTGTATCTCATAGGTGAGATGCACACCAAGCTCTGACCCCGAACCCAAAAGCTCAAGGAAATGCCCGGCATGACCGCGACCAGAGATAATAATGATATCCTCGATGCCAGCATCGATGAGTGTTTGCAGTGGATAGAATATCATGGGTTTGTCATATACAGGTAGCAGGTGTTTATTCGTGACTTTTGTTAAAGGATACAGGCGGGAACCAGTCCCTCCTGCAAGTATTATACCTTTCATTTTTTAACACCTCGTTTTAATGCATATTCTTTCAGATGTTTCTTCTCAATAAGATATCTTTTCAAAGCTTCTTCCCAGAGTTCCATCTCAAGCCCATGTTTCTTGAGCTTTACACTCACAAGCGGCGAGAAAACAGGTCTTCTTGCTTTTGATTGCAGAATGTCGGTCTTCGTGGGAGATAAGTTGGCAGGCATGCCCAGCATCTCAAAGATTACCCTTGCGAACTCGTACCATGAGCACTGTCCTCTATTAGCTACATGGTATATTCCAAAGGGCAGCTTTTTAGTAAGTATATTCCTAATTATCTCGGAAGCATCCTTAGTGTATGTTAGGGACATTATCATATCATCCACAACTTTGATTTCCTCGTTGTTGTGCGCTTTTTTTATCATGGTCTCAACAAAGTTTCCTCCTTTGCCGCTTGCGCCAGCTACTCCGAAGAGGCTTGAGGAGCGTATGATATAGTGTTTTTCCAGCATATTCCTTACAAAATACTCACCAGCCAGCTTGCTGTTGCCATACGCGTTTAATGGATTTGGAATGTCCTCCTCAGTGTAGGGCTGTTTTTTTCTGCCATCAAAGACGTAATCAGTGCTTATATATGCCAAAATCGAGTTCATGTCTTTGCAGATTAATGCTATATTCCTTGCCCCCAGCGCATTTACTGCAAATGCTTTATCACCAAAAACTTCAGCATCGTCTACCCTGACATAAGCTGCGCAGTTAATTACAACTTCTGGTTGTATATTTTTCAAAATATCCTCACACGATTTAAACTCTGTGACATCAATATCGGCATGAGTAAGAGGGACTATCTCTTGTTCTGAGTTATTATATATATTTACAATATCGGAACCCAATTGACCGTTGGCTCCTATTATGGCGATTTTTATGACCAGAACCCCCTGTTCTCTCTTGCAGGCGGGATGGAATTCTCAGTATACCAATAACCGCACCCACCTTTTACAAGAATTTTCATCGCTCAATCCACCTTAAAAGGACTGTCAGGTGTATTTTCGTATCGAATTTCATCCACCTTCTCTTTCTTACCCCAGCCGGCAAAAAGTTTATTTGGAAGATTTATAACGAAACCGGGTTTATCTCCGACATTTTTATAAGCATGCACTATTCCCGGGGGCACGATTACTATTTTGTGGTCATTTTCTTCTATATTCAGGCTCATTTTATACTTATATGTTGCAGACTCTTTCCTGTTATCCCAGAATACCATCTTGAAAGTAGAACATAGAAAACAAAAATAATCTGTTTGCTCTAAATGTTCATGAGGTCCTCTAATGATTCCGGGATATGTAAGCGATATATAAGACATCTCAGGAAAAAGATATTCATCGATCATATCTTTCCTGAAAAGTTCTATAAGCCAGCCCCTGTTGTCTTCATTTTTTATTAGATTTTTTATGATGATATCATCAATATTGCCGGTTTTGAAATTACTCATGCATTTCTCCAAATCTTAATATGATACATATTTCTTCTACTTAACATTGTCCATGTGATTCGGGGAAGCGCGAATATTTGCCCATGTTTGTATATATCTGCTAATTTCATATTCATCTTCCGGCCTTTGCGCTCTTTTTGCCAGCATTTTCGGGAGAGCCTTAATAGCATCGATTTTTGATCTCAGGATTGCACTACTATGTCCTTTTAAAATATAATATGGTATCACCGCAAGATTCCTGCCGATTATCCATGGAAGTGAGGTAATCAGCAGTTTACCTGGAAAATCTTTAAAACATATCCATATAATATTTCGATTACCATGGTATATGGTAAAATCAGATGCGTAACCCCCTGTCCCGCCGTGCACATGATATATTACAGCCTTTGGAACATACAGGCACTTCCATCCGGCAAGTCTTCCCCGCAAAGCCAAGTCTGCATCTTCCATATATGCAAAAAAATCTTCATCAAATAATCCAATTTCTTCCAGCATACTTTTCCGATACATGGCACCACCGCCGCATGGGCCGAAGACTTCCTCGATTGCCTCATATTGTCCTCCGTCGCGCTCAAACATACCCCTGTCCCAGCATGCCCCGCTCCTTGAAATACATATTCCTGCAGAATTTATAAGTTCCGGATTCTTCATAAAAAGCATCTTTGATGCACACATACCAATGTTTTCATCTGAATTTATAGCCTCCACAAGCTCTTCCACCCATTTTGAAACAACCACTGTGTCGTTATTCAAGGTCGCTATCAGTTCCCCTTTTGCAGCCTTTATCCCGATATTATTGCCTTTTGCAAATCCAAGGTTTTTTTTGTTAGCGATTATTTTAACAGAAGGGAATTCCTTCTTTACATATTCTACGGAACCATCGCACGATCCGTTATCCACGAGAACTATCTCAACTGCCGGGTATGACTGCGCAAGTAATGAAGCGATACATTTTTCTAAGAATGCTCTACCATTATAATTTACAATGATAACCGAAACCAAAGAACCGGCATTTAACATTGTTGCTCCAATTCTTTTTTCATCTGATTCAGAAAAAAATCCACATCGAATTTCCCGGACTGCTCAATACATTTTTCTTTAAATTTTGATGGTTCTCCGGATATTATTTTTATGGCGTTTACAATTTCAGATACGTCTGGATTAACAAGCAATCCCGTTAAACCGTCGACCAATGTTTCTAAACATCCTCCTTCTCTAACCCCTATAACTGGCTTACCTGAAGCCATCGCCTCAACAGGCGCCATTCCAAAATCTTCGTCAATGGACGTAGTTATAAATCCTTTGCAACGGGCATAAAGCTGTATCAGTTCCTCCTCGGTCACAGAGCCAAGGAATTCCACATTATTTGGAAGATTATTCAGCACACTGTTGGCGTACGGTAAAGCATGATCCGCTTCAGCATAACCGCCAACAATCAACAGCCGTTCCTCCGGTAGCATTCTAAACGCTTCAATTTGCAATTCCACGCGTTTTTCCGGATATAGTCGATTCACGGATAGCCAGAAATCCCCGTATTTTTCGAATCTGAATACAGATACATCGATAGGCGGGTAAATCACCTTTGAACTTCTATTCAAATATTTTTTTATTCTTCTTTGCGTACTGACCGAATTGGTTGCGATTCGACAAACGTGCATCATAGAGTATTCATATGCCCATCTGTGCAACTGCACCCAGATTTTGAACAACATGGCTGTAAAAAATGACTGCCTTTGCATAAAAACATCGTACAAATCATAAAATGCTCTTACCGGCGTGTGGCAATAGTACAAATTCGGCTTATGCTTTCTCGCAGCAAAATGCGCCCAGTTACCCGAAAAAATAAAAAAATCGTACTCCTTTGAAAAATTGCACAATACAAATCTTAAAGATGCAGAAATCTGCTTGAGTGTGGGCAATTTAACAGTCTCTCCGAGGCTTATAATCTTCACGTCTTCAAATCCCATCTTCTTGACAGAATCCTCATCTACATCCGTTGTAATCACATCCGCGCCAAGCCCTCGCGCCAGCGTCAGCACAAGCTTCTCGCCACCGCCGATTGCTCCAATGTAATCATGGAAGATTGCGATTTTCACTATGTTTCTGCCCTCCACACTTTTATTCCCATCGCTTCTCATATATGTTCCTTGTAAAAGCACGATAATTGCTGAGCTATCTTATCCCAGTCGAACTCTTTTGCTGCATTCTTAGTAAATGCTGCCATCTTTTCCCGGAGCACGCCATCACTTATTAATGTGCAGATAGCGTAGGCAAGTTCTCTCGCGTCAAGGTTCACAACCGAACCCGTTTTTTCGTTAACAAGTTCACATGCAGCGTTTCGATCACCTTTGACTGTGATAACAGGTACTCCGCATGCAAAAGCCTCAAGAACTACTATTCCGAATCCTTCACGGGTGGAAGGCAGCGCCAGTATTTTTGAGGACTTTATCCGTGCTATTACCTCATCATACCCGAGGGACCCAAAGAAATTTACATTGCTTAGAAGTCCTCTTCCTGCTGCAAGCCCTACAAGGCGCTCTTTTTCAGGGCCATCGCCTATAATGTGACATTTTATCTCCGGTTGCCTGATATGATCCAAAGAAGCAAGTAACACATCCACATTCTTCTCCCTTATAAGCCTCCCAACAAACAGTATATCGCATTCTTCAGGTGATGGCATTATATTGGCAAATCTTTTTAAATCAATACCATTTGGAATGATACGACTATTTTCACCCGTAACTCCAAGCGATACGAGATTCTTTTTTGTTAATGGCGAGACTGCTATTGACACACATGCCAATTTCGATGTAAGATGCTCCACCAGCTTCCCGAAAAAACCCCACCTGCCTAAATATTCATACCAGTAATCCCCCCAAACTTCATGCCAGGTGATTACCATCGGAGTTCTCCTGAAAATCGAAATAAGTTTAACAGTAAAACATGAAAAATAAGGGAACGCAGAGGTATCGATAACATCAAACCTTTCCCTGAACAGATGCGGAAGCAGTTTAATCGAGAATATCATCGCCTCGGCGATTGAACGCCTGCCGTTAACATATAATTCCAGGGGTTCACAGACACCGTGTAGCACCATACCTTCATTCTTTATTATCTCAGGGCCATCCCACCACTTGACCCCGAAAATATGCACTTCATTCCCTTCTGCTGCCAGTCTTTTTCCAAGTTCGTATATCCGCTTTTCAGCGCCCCCTTTTATCCAGGGATAGACTGCATCATATACAAATGCGAGCTTCATAAAGAGGCACCTTGCTTTATGAATCCACGTATGGCGAAGCCATGCGTCAAGGGTTGCGCCCCATGAGGACGCATCCACAATTGCCCGTGTGCTGGCATGTGAGTGTATGGCGTCAGATGACGTGACAGTCGTGAGGTGTAAACTGACGCAATAGTTTTTGATAAAACCTTCCCAAAGTTTTTCATTTATTTTCCTTTTTTTCTAATATGAAAATACTGATTATGAGTGCAGAAAGGATTATCTGGATACCAACTGCTGCAAGTACCACAGAGATTACCGCATTTCCTACTTCTGAGAGCGAACCGTATCCAGAAGATATCCATTTAAAGAGAATTTTTGAGCCTGAAACCATGCCTGCAAAGAAGAACAGTATGCCAATAACCAGCCCGGATTCAAGAGAATGATAGTCCAGGAGTTTTGCAGTAATACCCTTTTTTTCGATTTTATTATGCAATATTCCATAGATTTTCATGTAAACACCAGTGGCTATTGTCTGTGTTCCTATTATTGCGAGCATGCTGCCCAGTATAAAAGAATGCAAACTCGTTGTTTCCACACTGCCCCGCATTACCAGGGTCAGGGTCATAAAAGCGCCGAGGATAAATAATAATAAACCCGGAATGTAGAAAAAGGGCGTAGGATTGTAAAGCATCATAAAGCGAAGATGGCGCCATCCATCTCCCCATGAGTGGAGTTTGGATGGTGTCTGTCTTGGGTAGTAGGTAATGGGTACCTCGGTTATTCGAAGCTTTTTCATTCCTGCTTCGATTATCATTTCGCTTGCGAATTCCATCCCTTCGCTTTTCATGTCAAGCTTTTCATAAGCGTCCCTGGTTATTGCCCTCATGCCGCAGTGTGCATCGCTTATGTTTATTTTAAAAAGCAAGTTAAGAAGTCCTGTCAGCAGGGGGTTCCCTATATATCTATGCAGCCACGGCATGGAGTTCTTCTTGATTTCCCCCTTTAATCTTGAGCCTATGACGAAGTCAGCCTCGTTTGCCAGCAGGGGTTTTAAAAATATTGGCATCTCGCTCAGGTCATAGGTATTATCCGCATCAGCCAGTATGAGATATGTTCCCCGGGCATGCCTGGCTCCTTCCAGATAGGCGCTACCGTATCCATTTTTTTGAGGGATTACAATTTTCGCTCCCATATTTTTGGCGATTTCCCCGGAATTATCTGTTGAATTGTCTGCAACTATTATTTCCCCTTCCAATCCTTCATTTTTCAGGGTTGATAGGACTTTCCCTATTACGATACCGATAGTTTTTTCCTCGTTCTTGCATGGGATTATAATGGATAAAAGAGGAGAGGTCATGATACCCAAGATGCCTTGATGTCTAAAAACCTTTTCTGCATGATGACAAATACTTTCTTCTTATGTTAAATCAAATCCACCGCAAGTTCTCTCCCTTCCTGCACATCCTGTTCATTGACCGGCACGATCTTTGATACGTTGGCATTCCGAATGGTATAATCACCCTGGGATTTAGTTCCGTATACATTTCCCCTGGTAGAGTATGGAACTTTAATTTCATACTTCCCGTTCCTTGAAATTGCCCGCTGGGTATAGGTGAAAGTCCTGCCCTGGTTTGTCATGATATTTGCTGTTACCTCAATATCCCCATCGGTTTTCCCTGATATTGTAGCACCGGGCACATACTCAAAAATTTTTACATACTTTATATCAGGAACCCTGATAGCAGAGGTTTTAGATTCATATATCAGACGGTAATGACCTAAGCCCACACCGCCATCAAAAACATGAAGTAATACGCTATCATTAAAAACGTAAAGTTGTGCGCTACCATCAAAAACATGAAGCTGTGATAGCATCGTATCGAAGAATTTCTTATTTTCATTATCTCCACTGGGTATCGGTGGCATATCAGAAGGCTGCTTAATTCCATAGTAATCCTCTGGATTCTTTCCTGCAGACATTGCTATCGATTGAAATTTCAGTTTAAGCATCTTGGCATCGGTTATAATAAAACGAACTTTTCTTTTACTAAGAATCTCATTTGCCGCTTCTTCATCAGGTGTTATTAAAAAGTGCGCTGCGTCATCGATACCAGTTTGGAAATTATTTGCCACCACCGGACGTTGCGATAGGTACAAAATCCAATTGCCATAGTCCCACCAACTCATAACACCGTATTCAGCAGGCTTATCAGGGGTATAATAATAGCTCGTGGGTGGGGAATTCTCCCTCAGCCAGTCAAACGATTCCCGCAAATCAGCATCAGGAGCAGCGATATCCTCGGTTGCCATGGATTTTATTACGGCGATATCGGGGGCACTGAGGAGAATAAACAGAAGTAATACAACAATTAATTCTTTGCTGAATGCAGAATTAGATGTTCGTTGTACTTTTCGCTTTTTCTTGGTAGTTTCTTTCTCACGTTCAGACGCAAATGCTTTTGCTGCAGTGAGGACAAAATATGCTGAAAATATTGCAACATTTACAGCAAGGAGATATATGAAACGCCTCTGTAGAATCGTAAGTGTTAACACGATTAGAGTCCATACAATTAAAAAAACCCCTTCAAAAGGATATTTTTCTTGTATGGTTTTATAAATAAAATATATGAAAGAAATTAAAGCGACAAAAAAGCTGAGAGTATAAGCTCTCCATACATTATCCAAGGTAAATGCGCCTGCAGCGGTGTTAAACAGCGGCACAGCCTCCTCTATTGTGGCAAGTATCCCGCCGCCGAAAAGGTAACGTATCCCATTGGCTGTCGATTGATAAAACTGCGGGGAAAAAATCTTAAGAAAAGATACAGCCGCTATGAATATCAACATCAATAACAGCGGGTGGTACCACCATTTTTTGAATTGCATCCTCTGCATTGCTCCAAGTAACATGCACAAGAAAAAAAACACAGACAGGAAGCCGACATGGAACAGGGTGGGCAGATAAGAGTTGATCTCAAATCCCCTGCCATGGGATAAGGCTACAGGTGTTATAATCAACAGAGAAACCAGAAATGCCACACCTCCGGTTATGACGAGGGAATCAGAGTTGCGTTGTAACTTCCTGTCGATTACAAATTGAATGGGAATATACATTCCTATAAGTCCGACAAAAATAGGTGCGCCGTCCCATGTGAATATCGAAAGTGCCAGTGTAATACCTGTAAGCGCTGGAAATAACGAATTTCTTAATATGCTCCCCCTGAAATTGCCAAAGGATATATTGTTTTTCTGCAAACGTTTCAGTGCAATTATGAAGAAGAGATATGCAGCAGTAGAAAGCAATGTTTCGGCCACATGATGGTCAGCATATCCGAGAAACGAAATATACGCATGGGCAGGGGTTATTGCAAAGATACCTGCGCTTATTAGTCCGACACGCAAATCAAAGAGTTTTTCTGAAATAAGAAATACCAGCAGGACGGTCAATACCCCAAACACAGGTGGGACTATTGCAGTTATGGCTTCTATTGTATAGAAGGAAGGCTTGCCAAATCCTATTATGAGTGCAAGTAATGCAATAAACTGGTCATATAATGGAGGCCAGCCGATAGTTGCCCCATAAGGGAAGTCAAGATACGAATCAAATGCCAGAACGTCAGGGAAATGAAAAACAGTAACTAAGATACGGCGTGCGTGATAGTAAGTATCGGCTCCAAGTAAAGTTATATTCCCATTTGAAAAAACAACCGGAAAAACCCACAGCCGGACAAAGAGCGCGAGAAGCAATATAAACAGCAGCAATCTATTTTTATTTTTTTCTAAGGATAGTTGTGTGCCCATGTGCTAAAATCTCTTTGTTAATCACAATAAGTCTTAATAATCAGTAAAATAACTACTTGGTATTTAAGCCTAATTCGACAATAAGTGAATCCTGAATCGTCAATTGTGCCCATGCATGCAGATTTTGACCACAAAAGATTAATAAGGGTACTTACTATAAACGCAATGTAATCCATGACGGGATTAATAGAGGGTGATGAAATCGTCCTTGACCTGCCAGTGTGCAGGAAAATGGCGGTTTAGCGATGGCGATGGAATAAAAGTTCCGTCTTTAATTACTATCACTCTTTGATGAACCCGTCAAAAAGGATAATATTATCCTTTGGGTTCATCAAACAGCCGTGAAAACGGCATCTCGAAGGAGAAAATTAAACCATATAAAATATGGAGGTAAAGAATTATGAGTAAAAGAATATCAAATGCAGTTGCACTTTCCGTGCTGATGGTGCTGGCGGCGACGTTAGCAGCAGTGCCGGCAGGTGCAGTTGTACAGGCCACGCAGGTGGACGTGCGAGGCGAGGTCTATGATGGCCAGGCCTCAAATCATATCCCCCATACTGGCGCTTCCGTAGGATGGAGTGCGTTCAACTTTGCAGGCTTCTGGTACGACTTGAAGGAAGGAAAGATGAGCGAAAACATGGTCATCACAAACGATGCCAGTACAGCCTTAACAGCAGGTACCAGGACCATTGACAAGGACAAACTGTTCTACAACACAACGATGCAGATCATCCAGTACAAGGTCAATGAAGCAAACAGCAGCAACAACTTTGTCGACCGCGGTCTTTTGTCAGATGGATCAAAGGCAGCTTCTGGAGTAAATGCAGGATATTATGGTAAACTTGGATGGTTCGCCAAGCCTTATGTGGCCCTGAACGGCAAACCCAACAAGCTGGCCCAATTAATCATCGAGCAGGGAACATCTTCAACCGAAAAGAAAACCCTGACTGTTGGCGAGACATGGGATATTGGAGGAGGCTGGACACTGTCAGCACAGTCGATAGATGCCAAGGCAACCCCAAGACAGGCATGGCTCGTACTCAGCAAGGACGGCGTCAAGAAAGACGACAAGGTAATCTCGCAGGGAG
>CABMII010000139.1 GCA_902386255.1 uncultured archaeon | reverse complement strand
TGAATTTCTGAATTTTAATTCCAAGTATTTTAGCCGGTGAATCAGTTACTGCATAATGAAGACCTCCAATAACCCCGTAAATAGGTTCTTCGAACAAGGCTTCCGCACGAGCTATTATTTTGCGTAAAGTCTGGTGGCCGCATACTATGATAAGTACGATGCCTTTTCATTCAACATTAACTGCAATTGATTGTTCCTGTATCCAGCCTAAAATGAAATCTTGGTTTGGAATCATGCCAGTAGTGGCAACTCCATTAGCGATTAGAGTTGGATTTTCTGCGTATATGTTATCAAGCCCAGGGTAAATCATATGTTAGGGTGTATAAACTGCCTTTTTTCTTAAATCAATCTGGTGGGCTGTAAGAGAAAATGATTTTTGTTTTTGCCACTTCAAGACTCACACTTGGTCAAGATGATTATGAGATATTACAATAGAGTCAATATCATCCAAAGAAATGCCCATTCATCCCATATTATGCAACAAAGGTGAAGGATCACTCTGTTCAAAGTTGAGGCCTGTGTCGAATAGAATTGAGCTATTATCAGTCGTTAGAAGATAGGAAATACCCGGTTCAACTTTTAAGTCATTCCGATTCGTATGCCAATCAATAAGAGGTAAAATTTCTAGAGATTTTGTTGTCCCAAAATCTGATATTTTCTGAATACTATAATGTTGCCATCGTTCCTGAGCCATTCGTTTTCCTTTATTAAAACGGATTATTAAAAAGATCAATAATATGAAAAGAATAACTAATAATAATATTACTGAAACAATCACTTGGTTCATTGTTCACCCTCCATAGTATTCGAAAGTACCTTCAGGCTGGAATTTATCGTCAATACTTTCATATTTCTCTTCCTCCAAATATTCCTTTTATCCAGTCAAATAATCCTGCTTTTTTCCCCGACATCACGGCCCTCTAAGAGTACCAATTACATTAAATAATCCCACTATTAAATAATCATTACTATTGGTTTCCTGAGTACTTATTCCCATTAATCTCATTCGCGCATGATTTTCAGGTTTGAAGAAGGTTGTTCTGGCTTTTTATTGCCTTCTGGGAGCATGATAACGAGCGCGGAGAGCAGTCACTACCTCGGACTGAGAGCGCCGAGGCATCAGGAGGATGCTCATGACTTCTACATCGCTTTTGGCTACTCTGAATCTTGATTTTTTAATTCAGAGCATGGTTGAAAACAATATCTATACTTATGTAAATATTAGAAGACGTCCAAAATATTTATAATATTTAGAAAGAATTAATTAAATAGAGCACCATGCCTCATAGAGTAAAAGAAGAAACTGATAATCTAGTTGTTTTAGATGAAGATCCTTTTTGGAATTTTATTATCTACTTATTGATTGCTTTTGCAATATTTGTTTTCTTTTATAATTATCCCAACATTTTCCTATTGGGATTTTATTCCAACTTTTTCCTATTAGGATTACTTCTAGCATTACTGTTTCTTTCGGTGGGATTAAATAAATTACTGAATGGTGAATTGATATCCTTCGATAAAACACATCAAAGCGTGGTAATCAAAAGAAATCAAGATTTGAAATACATCCCTTTTCAGGCTATAAAAGAAATAAGAGTCATTCCAACCATTACAAATGATGGCGAAGGCGGCTTTCTAATTATATCATGGAATATATTTTTGAACGCAATCAATGGAGAATCCATCAAAATTTTCAATACAGAAAGATATTCAGAATTAGAGAGGGTATCAAAAAGAATTGGCAAAATAACAAAAATAAGAATACCGCTCCTCTCTCCAGACTTATACTACTGCAAGCTCTATGAGAGCTATACTGGAACTGGCAGTTTGTGGAGTCATGACCTTAAGAACATAAGAAAAGATGAGTTTATATTAAGATAATACAAACTAAATACCATATATTTTAGAAGTTTATTATTGGAAACACATTTTGTATGAAATCTTCAATTTGGGGTTATTGAACTTCTGATGCTTTAGTGCCCCAGATTTGAAAATCAAAGAAGTTGTTTTGCATCCATAACGATTTACAAGCATGAAAACCTTTATTGTGACCTACCGCCGGAATGGAAGAGGCTGACCGACAATTACTGTTAGTAATAAAAATTATTGGAAATTTTCCTCCTTTTCCGATTTGAAGCTCTAAGACGCTTTCTTTTTTTTGACGTTTTGAATTACCAGACAGCCTCTGGAATTCCGGGGCATCCCCGCGCGGGTGCATGAAGCCTCTTATCGTTTTTTGTTTTTTTGGCTTTTGTCGGCAAAAATGGGCACTAAAATAGTGAGAGTGGCAAGTTTAAGTATTTACAATCCCTAATAACATCTTGGATATAAAATTCCATATCCTTGTGAAAATCAGTGGGTTTTGATTATGAGTTCATATAACGTTCCGGGTGTATCCGACGTTGGGTGAAGCCGAATAAACAAAGCACAGCTTTGTAGGCCGAACCCAATGTGCCGGAGTGAGGCGTGGGAACGCATGTGACCTAGCTGAACGCAGGCCAGTGAGCGAAGCGAACGTCTGCGGATACACGCTGTTATATGCCGTTAATTCCGCTACGTTAGCCGTCAGCAGAGATGCTGGCGGGGCTTCTATAATTTCTTTCCAATATAAAATACATACCCATAATATTCTTTATACTTACTATAAAGTTCAGCTCCATGCTTTTCGTATTTTACAAATTCTTCGGCAGATTTATTACCTTTGTATTTATCTAAAAATATTTTTTGTGCTGTTATTTCCGGAACAAAAAAATTGTCAATCCAGCAAATTTCAGGCAATATGAATGATGCCATAACAACATAGCCTGCTTTTTGCATTTGAGCAATTTTATTTGGAATGGTGTCTATTTCAGGATATGCTTCATTCCAAAAATCAAATATTTCTTTTGGCCGTTCTTCTGTAAACCATGATGCTTCAGTAACAGCAACATAGCCACCTTTTTTCAAAAACTTATTCCAATAATTCATGCCTTTTTCAAAACCAATATTATATATTGCTCCTTCACTCCAAATAAGGTCTAATTCATTTAATTGAAAATCAAGTTTATCCATTGAACCAATAACGCCTTTAACTCTGCTTTGAAGATTCA
>CABMII010000138.1 GCA_902386255.1 uncultured archaeon | reverse complement strand
TGTCCGGCGAAACCTCCATACGGCCTTTACACAGTAAAGAGATTACGGAAAAACTCGCAAACGACCTCTCCTATTACGACGAAGACCTGTTCCTGGCGTCGCCTGAAGGCGTATTTATCCTGGGCTGCGATGATTATCTCAAGGAACTGCGGGAACTCCTTGAGCTTTCAATATCGCTTTTGCTTTTATTCCAGATATACGACATGAAAATAGACTCAGAGATTTCAAATGCTTTTGATGCAATAAAAAAAATGCATCTTTCAAAGCTTTATTTCCTTACCCTTGCGCCGCGAAAACTTGAAAAATCCCTTCTTAAAGTGAGCGAAATCGGGCTTGTCATTCTTGATGATATTGAGGATTTGATGAACCCGCATAAAATAACACAGGATTGGTACTATCAGTCTGCGTATCTGAAGATGCTCAATACTCTCAAAGTAACGGACTTTGAGAAAGTGGTGGAACACAAGATTAATTCATTGCAGGAACTCTACGCTACAGCAAGACAGATATCCACTGAGCAGTTAACGCTGGTACTGGAAGTTGCCATAGTTGTTCTCATCCTGTGGGAAGTGGTTAGACCCTTGATTGGATAGCCGTTTCAATTATTGCCCCGCAGCTTTTGGTTCCAGTATCTTTTTGTTATATCTTTCAAGATAGAGTACTTCCCTGATGTCCGTGTTTTCTATCAGTTCGTGCGCAATCTGTCTTTTTGTCATGAGCCATCTCTGGTTATAGGTCATTTCAGGCTCCAGTTCAACTGTTAGTTCACCGTCGTTTACTTTTACCGGCAGTTCTTTTCCTGTATATAGAGCGATAAGTCCTTTGACCTTGCTTTCGTTATCCTCTAGCTTCTCTTTTATCTCGTAGTCATAAATGACTGTTTGCCCCGCAAGGAACCTGTTAAAATCCACCTGCACCATCCTGCCAATCACTCTTATAATCATTCCTGGGCGGCCATCTATCTCCACGGGCATTCCCACCTGCGGTCTGTCCTTGAACCTGTTGATTGGTATGCTTTCAATAAGTTCCGGGTTCCTGACTCCAAAAGCTTTTTCCGGCGGGATTGTAACGCTGCCTTTGTAACCCACGTCCTTCCCCATCAAATCCTCATCAAGTCCTGCAACGGTATGTCCCGAGCCTGCAATGATAACGTCACCGCCATATTTCCCCTTTTCATTGTAGATTTTGTTGGCTTTTGCCACATCTTCATCGGTTGTATCAAAAACATGCCCATCATCTGCTGTTTTTCCGGTATATGAAACTCTTATAAAATCGCCTTTTGCTATGCTCATGAATTATCATCCTTTTTTTCCGCTTTCCATGTATCAATGGTATAAAATACTTCGCAAAAGCACTGATAAAACCTGAAGGTTGTCATTGTGTGAATTTTTTCACAATCCTGTTTATGAACGTGTGCAGAAGTATTCATATCGACAATCCGCAAGCTCTGCGAAGTCAACATGAAATAAGCATTGTATATTTTAAAAAACGAAATGCACATGCTAAAATACGCATGGATATAGAAAAATATTTGAAAATTGATTACGAGGTGAAAAAATGGAATTTGAGATTGGTTATGTTATAGCAGGTATAGACCTGGTTATAGGGATAGCCATATTCGTACTTGCTGGCATAAGTGCAAAACGACTACAAGGAGGGACTCTCTACTGGTCTGCAGCGTTTTTCTTCCTGACCGGTGTGATATTTGTCATTCGCGCGGCAATAGAGGTTTCAGAATTGGGTGATCTGCTTTATTCAATCAGTGCTTTAGTAATGACATTATTACTGGCATTCACTATGGTGATAATTGATATTACCACAAAAATGCTCGGGGTGAAATCATGACCGAAGTATCCTCAGAAGAGGTTGTGAGTATTTTATTTTGGTCATCTTTTATTCTTGATCTGCTTATAATGTGGTATGCAATTGGACTATCCAAAAGGATGGGAAATTCAGGTCTCCTTCATAAAGCAACAATCTATGCCGGGTTAACTGCTTTGATCTTTGGCTTGCAGCATTTTGTGGAGGCAATCATTGCGGATTTGCCTTCCGGGATGATAATAGCCGAAAGCATAGAGGCTGTTGCAATTATTTTATTAGGGGTCGCTGTATTCCAGCTTTTTAAGCTGACTCAAGAGTGATGTCTTATGACTAGCGAAATCTCCCAGAAAGTAATTGACCTGCTGTCGCCAAGCATTGGCGAATTTATGGCAAAGGCTAAAGTAATGGCAGCATGCAAAATGGTAAATTCGAATATTGACACCCTAGATAAGTCCCAAATTAAGGCATTTGCTGATTCATTCGAGAAGGTTTGTTTGAATCTTGGCCCGGATATTGCCAAGAACCTTAAACAAAAGGTTTTAGCACTTTAATCATCTATTTTTTTCTTTTTTTTAATTTATCTTAGCCGTCTTCCTTTGCTTCAGTATATATTCTGATAACCGTTTCTTAATCCGCATGTATTCCACATCAGAAAGACCAATCCCGGTAAGAGCGCCATCCCTTAAGAAACATGGCTTGGTTATCTTGCAGCACCATGTCATGCTTCCAAAACATGTCCCTTCGCCGTATTCTATGGGTGTATTTTTTGCAAAGTCCGTTTTAATCTTCATAAATTCCTCGGCGCTAAGCCCTGCCTGCTTCAGCGCACCGTGTAAGGCGCAGGGTTTGACAGGAAGACAGCAAAAGGCAAGCGCCCTTAGGTCCCCGCCACCGCATATGTGTTTTGGCGCATTGTACCAGCCTGTCATGGACTGGAATGAAGCTACGTCAAAGATAAGCTGATTGATTATGCCGGGATTTACACGCACGGCGCGGGCCAGTGAGACCATATCAGCCCCATGCGAGAACATTTCTTTTGCGCTCTCAAAATCAACGACCGAGTTATTGCCAATAATGAACAAATCTGTAGAATTGCGGACACGTTTGATAACCCCTATATCCATTCCATCCGGATGCATAGCATCTATATGGATGATATCGGCCCCTGCTTTCTCAATAGCCCTGGCAAGCTCAACATCGTTCACCACATTTGCCCGCGTTTTCACTGAAAGCACGACGCCTGTCTTTTTTATCTCCCCGATATACTCGCAAAGGCGCGGCATATCTTTCAATAGGGCTTCCCCTGCCCCAAGCGCTGTCATTTCAGGCTGCCTGCAATGGGCGTTTATTTCAAGAATCGCGCCGGATTTTTTAGCCAGGTTTGCGGCTTCAATATAAGGTGGAAGTGATGCAGCCCGCACATTTACTGCTATTGTGGTAATCTCTTTTGCAGCTTCAAGTTCCTTTTCGAGGAACTCCATCGGGTTGTCTGAAACAAATTCACTTCTTCCGCGTTCTATCTCCTTTCGCGCCGCTTCATTCGTGGACTCGTCAAGATTATAACCGCCAAGGACAACCAGTCCGGCGTTCCCGAACCCTGAGGCGAACCTGCTGTCGGTTATTCCTGCCATGGAAGCAAGCGCGATGGGGTTCTTTGGCGACGCGTAACCTATTTTTATATCGAATAGTTTTTCTTCCACAAAATGTCGTTCCTGATATTTTTGCCTTCTGTTGTCTCTTTCGTTTAAGAATCTTACGCTAAAACAATTTCATAAGCTTTTTATATCAATAATCCTTTTTTAAGCCGTAACACTGGTGTTCCAATGGTCACAAATGAAATTTTTGATAATTATTTACCTGTCGTAATTCTTACGATTGTAGGCGTGGTGTTTGTAGCCATCTCTTTATTCATGTCAAGGATGGTCAGGCCGAGCAATAAAACCAAGGAAAAATTATCCACGTACGAATGCGCCGAAGTGCCCGTGGGCGACGCCCGTGTACATTTCAACATTCAATATTACCTGATAGTGATTGTTTTCCTGGTATTTGATGTCGAGGTTTTGTTCTTATACCCGTGGGCGGTGCAATTCAGGAACCTTGGGCCTCTTGGTTTTTTTGAGATGGTCATTTTTATTGAAATACTCATTATAGGTCTTGCTTATGCATGGAGGAAGGAGGCTTTAGAGTGGATCCAGTAACCATTGATACCACAAAAATCAAACCCGCCAAAAAGAAGCCAGTGACAGCGCTTGAAAAACTGGAAGATACGGGGCTTATCAATACCGTCCTGGCAGCAAGGGAAAGGGAAGGAATGATTCTCTTTTCAACGATAGACCAGGTTTTCAACTGGGCGCGACTGAGTTCCCTCTGGCCGGTCACTTCGGGTCTTGCCTGCTGCGCGATTGAAATGATGGGGACGGCTATGGCTCACCATGATATTGCACGATTCGGTATGGAGATTTTCAGGGCAAGCCCGCGACAGTCTGACCTCATGTTTGTAGCCGGGACTGTTACAAAAAAGATGGCTCCAAGGGTAAAACAACTTTATGAAATGATGCCCGACCCCAAATGGGTAATCGCAGTAGGAAGCTGTGCGTCAACAGGCGGGCCGTATATTGAGTCCTACGCAGTCTTAAAAGGGGTGGATTTGATTATACCTGTGGATGTCTATATCCCGGGCTGCCCCCCGCGGCCTGAGGCATTTTTATACGGCATTATCCAGCTAAGGGAAAAAATCAAGAACGAAGGATACGGCGCAAAATGGGGGCTTAATAAATGAAAAACTTTAGGAAAGTTTCATCAAAAACCGTGGCGCCGCTTTACTTCGCAGATACATACGGCTCAGCCATACGTAAACCTTTAAGAAAGGTTTATCAAAAAACTTTAGGAAAGTTTTATCAAACGAGGGGTATGCTGCGCATACCCCAACACTGCGCAAGCCGAAGTTTCGGCTTTCAAACGACAAGTATGCAAAGCATACTTGAACACCACGTAAACCGGGGTATCGGTTTACGCGGATACCGCATAAAGCGAGGTGTCGCTTTATGAGCGCTACTGACGAGTTAAAACAGAAGCTGCCTGCCGCAGTTGTCAGTACAGGCATGCAGGGGAATAAGCCGATGGCTGTAATCAAAAAGGAGGAGCTTTTAAACGTCGCCGGGAAAGTAAAAGAAATGGGTTTTGACCACCTTTCTGTGATTACCGGCACTGATTACAAAGACCATTTTGAAGTCGTATATAACTTTTATTCTTACAACAAAAAGCAGAATCTCGTATTGAAAGTTATTGCAGACCACGATAAACCCGAAGTGGACTCGCTTACATCCCTATGGAAAGGGGCTGACTGGCTTGAGCGTGAAACGTATGACCTTGTGGGGATTAGATTCACAGGTCATCCTAATCTTGTAAGGATACTGCTGCCAGATGGATGGATTGGGCACCCGCTTCAAAAGGATTATGACATGAATACAGAGCAATTCGTTACTATAGGGGAAAAGGGGGAAGACATAGTCAGTACCGACGGGTCAAACCTGTTGAGGAGGAAGTAACGTGGAGACCGATGAACTTATTATTAATATGGGCCCCGTACATCCCAGCACTCACGGTGTACTGCGCTTTAGATTGAGAATGGACGGCGAAATAATCAAGGAATGCACGCCGGTTCTTGGCTATCTCCACAGGGGAACGGAAAAACTCGGCGAAATGAAAACATACATGCAATTTATACCATACACAGACAGGCTCGATTATATCTCAGCTTTCCCGAACAATTATGCATTTGTCAAAGCCGTGGAAGAGCTTGCAGGCATTGAAGTTCCACTGCGGGCGGAATACATCCGCGTTATTGTCATGGAGCTTAACAGGATAGTGAACCATCTTGTATCCATAGGTTCCCTGCTGATGGATCTGGGCGCAGCAACCATGATAATGTGGGGATTCAGGGAAAGAGAGAACGCTCTCCAATTATTCGAAATGCTGTGCGGCGCCAGAATGACGTTTAATTACATCAAACCGGGTGGAGTGAGAGAGGATATCCCCGAGGGTTTCATGGCAAAGCTCAATGAGTTCCTAAAAGACATGGAAAAACGCATCGAGGATTATGAACAGCTAATCAGCAGCAATGAAATATTCATGATGAGAATGAAAAATATCGGCGTGATAAGCGCCGAAGATGCAGTTAATTACGGCATGACCGGTCCCACGCTGCGGGGTTCAGGCGTAAATTACGACCTTCGCAAATATGAGCCGTACTCGATATACCGTGACCTTGACTTCAGGGCATGTGTACGCAACGAATGCGACAGCTATGCCAGGTATATAGTCAGGATAGACGAGATGAAAGAGAGCCTGCACATTCTGCGGCAGGTGGTTGATACCATGCCCGAAGCAAAGATTGTCAGCAGCGCAAAATACGGCATAGCGCCGATGACTGGTACGCCTTCTGCGGTTTCAACGTATTTCCCGAGGATTTTCACACCTCCGGCAGGCGAGGTTTACAGCAGGATAGAAGCGCCGAAAGGAGAATTAGGTTTTTATATAGCCAGTGACGGCACTACCAAACCGTATCGCGTGAAGATACGCTCGCCTTCTTTCTGCAATCTGACTGCAATACCTAAAATGGTGCTCGGACTTAAAATCCCGGACCTGATAGCTGCTTTTGGAACTATTGATGTTGTGCTTGGCGACGTGGACAGGTGATCGGAATGATAGCAAACGCTTACGAATTGATAGTATATATATTGAATTTATTCAGGATTTACGAGCCAATCCTTAACGTATTCCAGATGCTTGGAATCGAATATGTTTTGCAAATCATAATCGTACTGGTTGAGATTGCTATTCTGTTCGTTTTTGTGCTTCTCACCGTTATGTTCCTTACATGGATGGAACGAAAAGTCGTCGCCATGGTGCAGTCAAGGTACGGGCCCATGGTCACCGGGCCGCGCGGCTTGCTACAGCCGGTCATGGATGGTGTGAAGCTCATCGGGAAAGAGGATATTATACCTGCTAAGGCTGACAGGTGGATATTCACGCTTGCCCCTTTTATCGTTTTTATCCCGGCGCTCCTTGTTTTTATCCCCCTTCCATTCGGCCAGTCGCTGATAATATCCGACCTGCGGGTAGGGTTGCTCTATATTATTGCAATTTCAGCAGTGTCACCCGTAGCTATTTTGCTCGCAGGATGGGCCTCGAATAACAAGTATTCGCTGATGGGAGCAATGAGGGCCGTGGCACAGGATATCAGTTATACTATCCCGCTTGCCCTTGCCGCAATTGCCATTGTTTTATTTACCGGTTCTCTCAGCACCGTGGATATCGTGAATGCACAGAGCGGGACATGGTTCGGGGTAATACCCAAATGGTTCATATTCTTACAACCCCTGGGATTTGTCCTGTTCCTTATCGCTTCTATTGCTGAAATGGGACGAATACCGTTTGACTTCCAGGAATCCGAATCCGAACTGGTGGCAGGGTTCTTCACAGAATATAGCGGAATGAAATTCGCAATGTTCTTCCTTGCAGAATATGCTCATTTATTTGCAGTCTCGGGAATCGTTGTTACACTGTTCCTCGGAGGATGGACATTCCCAATTCTTCCCTTTGTCCCTGCAATGTTAGTTCCGCTAGTGTCGCTTGGGGTTTTCCTGGTTAAAACTTACGCGGTTATATTCTTCGCAATGTGGCTCCGTGATACCGTCCCGAGGGTGAGGATTGACCAGCTTCTAAATCTCGGATGGAAAATAATGGTGCCGCTTGCACTTTTAAACCTGCTGCTTGCGGGATTCCTTATTACCGCAGGGGTGTTCCGATGAAAAACTTTAAGAAAGTTTTATCAAAAGAAGGGTATGCGAAGCATACCCTATACCGCATAAAGCGAGGTGTCGCTTTATGACCTGGATAAGCAAGAACTGGACGATGAGCGGTATAATAAAAGGACTCATAGTCACGTTAAAACATGTTTTACACATCGGGAACAGGCCCACAGTGACAGTGCAGTATCCTTATGAACGGATGAAACTCTCACCGAGATTCAGGGGATTGCATGCAGTTGATGAAAATGCCTGCATCGGTTGCGGGATATGTGAAGTGAACTGCCCGAACGGGACTATCCGGATAGTCAAATATAATACAAGATGGTATCCGCAGGTAAATATCGGAATGTGCCTGTTCTGCGGAATTTGCGTCGATGTCTGCCCGATGAATGCCATGAAAATGACAGGCAATTACGAACTTGCAGATTATACCCGGGAAAGCCTTGTTTATGGTCCTGACAGGCTGTTGTTCAATAAAGAGGTGAAACAGTGATAGACATTGTATTTGTTGTTATTTCAATCGTCACGATTTTATCATCCATCATGGTTGTCCAGGCAAAAAAATTAGTCCACAGCGCGGTATATCTTGCAGGCGCTCTTATCGGAACTGCGGGGCTTTTCATTCTGCTCAAGGCTGAGTTCATAGCATGGATACAGGTGCTCGTTTATGTGGGCGCAGTTGTAACGCTGATTTTGTTCACAATAATGCTAACCAGGAAAGGAGAGGAAGAATAAATGCCCAACAAATTCTTAAATTTACTAATTGCATTGCTTTTATTTGCAGTATTGTTCCTGGCAATCGATGACAGTACAAGGGTGTGGGCAGGAAAAGAAGAGGTAACTCCCATCAGTATCCAGGAAATCGCAGGCGGGCCGGATATCAGCGGCGGCATATTCAGTGATTATATTTTTTCTTTTGAACTGCTTTCACTGCTACTGCTGGCTGCGTTAATCGGCGCCCTGTATATCGCAAAAAAGGAGGCGTAGAATGTCCCTTTATACATATCTATTAATTTCAGCAATCATTTTCGCAATCGGTTCTTACGGAATAATTACACAGAGAAGCGGGATTAAAATCCTTATGTGCATAGAACTGCTGCTCAACTCGGCAAATCTCAACCTTGTTGCATTTTCAAGCTTCAATGGTAACGCTACGGGACAGGTTTTCGCAATTTTTTCAATCGCAATAGCAGCAGCGGAAGCCGCAATAGGATTTGCAATACTCGTAGCCCTGTTCAGGGTGCGGGATACGATAAATCTCGATGATATCAATATTCTGAGGTGGTAAAATGTTCAGTGATTACGCAGCCTTTATAGTATTGTTACCTGTAATTGCATTTGTACTGACGCTTTTCCTGGGCAAGAAACTCTATTCAGGAGGGGCGCTGCTGCCAATTGCCGCCATTGCAGGCTCGTTTATCATCTCGTTCGGGATTTTCCTTGAAATTTACCCGAAGGATGGTATAGTCCAGCAATCATGGCCGTGGTTTGCAGGCATGAATATCGGCATTCTCATTGACCCGCTTGCAGTCGTTATGCTGATGATGGTTTCATTCGTAAGCCTGCTCATCCATATCTATGCTGTGGGATACATGGCGCATGACCCTGCAAAACCGAGATATTTCGCAGAAACATCGCTCTTTACCGCCGCAATGCTGAGCGTTGTCCTCTCTGATAATATCCTACAGTTCTTCATTTCATGGGAACTCGTGGGTCTCTGTTCATTCCTGCTCATCGGGTTCTGGTACCATAAGCCGTCAGCCGCAGCAGCAGCAAAGAAGGCTTTCCTTGTAACAAGGGTAGGAGATGTGCTGTTCCTTGCAGGAATAGTCCTGCTCTATGTCAATATGAGCGAAATTATTGCCGGGCGCGGCTTCACCGTACCAGCGGGTAACTTTATCCTGCAATTCAAGACCATGTTCGCGGCAATACCTCTCATCAATCCCACCCAGTTGACCTATATCACGTTATTATTCTTCGGCGGCGCCATAGGCAAGAGCGGCCAGTTCCCTCTTCACGGGTGGCTGCCCGACGCCATGGAAGGTCCAACAACGGTTTCCGCTTTGATCCATGCCGCAACGATGGTCACTGCTGGCGTGTATCTCGTCGCCAGGACGTTCCCCATGTTTGCGGCAACACCCTCCACAATTTCAGCCGGCGTGCCGGATTCGCTCCTCATCGTAGCTTATGTTGGAGGGTTCACGGCGCTGTTTGCTGCTACAATGGGACTTGTAATGAACGACATTAAAAGGGTACTTGCTTACTCGACCGTAAGCCAGCTCGGGTATATGATGCTCGCCCTGGGAACGGCGGGGGCGGTTGTAGGCGCCCAGGCTGTCGGGATATCCATGTTCCACCTGATAAGCCATGCATTTTTCAAGGCGCTGCTTTTCCTCTGCGCCGGAAGCGTTATTCATGCCGTGGGAACAAACGACATTCGAGAGATGGGAGGTTTGTTTAGCAAGATGAAAATTACAGGCACAACAATGCTGATAGCAGCACTCGCACTTGCCGGAATAGGTATCCCTTTCATCAATATAGGTACTGCGGGTTTCTTTAGCAAGGACATGATAATTGAAAAGGCGTTTGAATACGGCCAATTGAAAGGAGATTTCATTCCCTATGCTTTTGCCATCATAGCTGCCCTTCTTACATCTATTTATATCTTCAGGCTGTGGTTCATGACCTTTACAGGAACACCGCGGTCCGAGCGGCATTCGCATGAATCCCCGGGAGTGATGACGCGTCCTCTCATGATACTTGCTTTATTTGCCCTTTTCTTCGGGTTCGCGCACCTTGGATTCTACGATTATCTTAACAAGAATTTTGAGCTATTGACCGGGGAAAAGGCTGCTCCTGAAAGCGGAGGAGTACAAATGTCGCCAATCGTTGTGCTGCTTCCGGTACTTGTCGGGGTTTTGGGTTTTCTGATATCGTATGCGATATACCATAAAAAGATGCTGGATATGAGTAAGCTCGTATCATCCCAAAATCCCCTGTATAAACTATTATTAAACAGGTATTACGAGCCTAAAATCGGTGCGGATATAATAGGAGTGAAACTGACTCATGATGTTGTTGCGCAATCAGGCGAATTCGTAGACAGGAAAATCATCGACAGGCTTGTGATTGATAACATTATCAGCAATACTTTATTCAAACTTGGTGAATTTATCAGGAAACTGCAAACAGGCGTTGTCCAGAATTATGCGTCCATTACATTACTGGGACTTGGTTTGTTGATACTTTTACTCAGAATCAAATTCGGAGGGACATAAATGGCTGCTTTGATTTCATTGATGATCGCAATTCCCCTAATCGGAGCCATCATCACTTTTTTGACAAGAACCCGTGAACAGGCGCGCTTGGTGGCGCTTCTGGCTTCAGGGATTTCACTTGTCATATCCCTGATAATATTTTCACGATTCGACAGTTCAATATCCACCATTCAGTTCGGTGAGTCATATCCATGGATTGCAAGCCTAGGGGTAAGTCTTAAATTCGGGGTTGACGGGATAGGCATGCCGCTTGTACTCCTCTCGAACATAGTTATCCCGCTCACCGTCATATTCGCATGGGGGGAAACCAAAGAGGCAAACAGGTTCTATGGTCTTATTCTTCTTGAGCTTGTGGGAGTGCTTGGCGTTTTTACTTCGCTTGATTTCTTCGTGTTCTACATATTCTGGGAAATCGTCCTGATACCCATGTACTTCCTGATAAGCATCTGGGGAGGGCCGCGAAAAGATTACGCTGCAATCAAGTTCTTCATATACACGCATGTAGCCAGCCTTGTGATGCTGCTTGCGATATTCTCTCTCTACTTCAATGCATGGACTATTTCCGGAACCCCGAGCTTTGATATGTTTTACCTTCTGAAAAACTACTCGGTGATCCAATCACCATTGCTTAAGGATGCAATATTCCTGGCGCTGTTATTTGGTTTTATTGTTAAGATGCCTGCAGTGCCGTTCCATACATGGCTTCCGGACGCGCACGTAGAAGCGCCCACAGCGGGCAGCGTCATACTTGCAGCCTTGCTGCTCAAGATGGGAGGCTACGGTCTTTTCAGGGTAATCCTTCCACTTCTCCCGTATTCAGGTTCCCCGGCTAAATTAATAACCTTGATGGCGATAATCGGCGTGTTGAGCATCCTGTACGGGACATTCCTCGCACTTGCCCAGCGCGACCTTAAGAAAATGGTGGCGTACTCAAGCATAAGCCATATGGGTTATGTTACCTTGGGCGCCGCCGCACTTATTCCTCTCTCCGTAAGCGGTGCTATGTACCAGCAGTTCTCACACGGGCTCATTACATGCGTGTTGTTCATGTCGTGCGGCGTAATCCAGCATTCGGCAGGCACCAGGATTATCGGCGACCTTGGCGGAATTGCGAAGCACATGCCAAAACTCACGTTCCTGATGCTTGCAGGGTTCCTTGCCTCGCTCGGACTTCCGGGAATGAGCGGATTCATAGCTGAATTCCTTGTACTTGTCAATTCGTATTTCACATTGCCGACATTTGTGATACTTGCGCTGTTCGGAATCGTGTTCACAGCAGGATATCATTTATGGGCTATGCAAAGGGCGGTGTTCGGGACATACAACGAAAAACTGGGGCATATCCATGACGGTGCGAACTACGAGATGGCTTCTATGGGCATACTGATACTGCTCATAATATTCTTTGGTCTTAACCCCAACCCTGTTCTTAATATGATGACCACGAACGCACAGCAACTATTGAAATTTGTCGCCCTGAGAGGAGTGATAACATGAATTATAATTTACTCGCCCCGGAAATCCTGCTGACATTACTGGCTTTAGTAGTCATCATTTTGGGTCTTTTGATGAAGGAAACTTCCAAGAACATGCTCGGATACGTAAGCGCAGCAGGTCTTTTAGCTTCCATCGTTTATATTCTTGGAAATGGAATGAATGAAGCAGCGAGTTTCTTCTACAATTCCCTGACCGTCGACCCGCTGTCACAGGTATTCAAATTGATATTTTTAATAGTTTCACTGATCGTGGTGATTGCCTCTATCGAATATTTCAGGGACAACCGCAATCAGGATGAGTATTATGCACTCCTCCTTCTCGCTACTGTTGGGATGATGGTAGTAGCATCGGCAAATGACCTGGTTGCACTGTTTGTGGGCTTTGAACTTGCCAGCATGTCCACATACGTTTTAGCCGGTTTTGAGAAAAAGAACCCCTCATCCCTTGAGGCTGCATTAAAATATTTCATCATAGGTTCGCTCTCCTCGGCATTGATGCTGTTTGGAATGTCGCTTGTGTACGGAATAACAGGTTCAACGAATATTCCTGCAATCATTGAGTTCTTCAAGTCCAACCCAATGGTAGCGACGAGTTCGCTTGATATAGTCGCCATGATATTCCTTGTCGCAGGATTCGGTTTCAAGATGGCGCTTGTTCCGTTCCATATGTGGGCGCCCGATACATACGAAGGTTCGCCTAGCGTTGTATCATCTCTTCTTGCGGCAGGCTCAAAAAAGATGGGATTCGTTGCCGCATTCAGGGTTCTCGTGCTTGCCCTTGTTGCGATACGCATCGATCTCCAGATGACGTTTGCAATTCTTGCAATAATTACCATGACCTACGGCAACGTAGTGGCAATCTCGCAGCGCAGCATAAAAAGGATGCTTGCCTACTCGTCCATCGCGCAGGCAGGATACATATCCCTGGCATTTGTGGTCACCACCCAGATGTCCATTGCAGGCGGCATTCTTCTTGCCCTTGGACATGCTTTGATGAAAGGCGGCGCGTTCCTTGCAGTTGCGCTTGTAGGGTATATGGTGCTGTCGGATAACAAAAATGCAAAGAACACTGACGACCTTGGGAACTTTGCAGGACTTGGAAAACGCGCCCCGATAACAGCATTCTCGCTGTTCGTATTCTTTTTAGCCCTGGCAGGTATTCCCCCATCGGCAGGATTCGTCGGTAAGTTTGTGCTATTCTATTCTATCACAGTTGCAGCCATAAACCAGGCGAGCAGCTGGCTGCTAATCGTTGTGATTATCGCCATTTTGAACAGCGCGCTCTCCATTTATTACTACGCCCGCGTGATAAAATACATGTACGTCCTGCCTCCGAATGGAGAAAAAATAAAAGAGCCTGTGCCGTATGTCGTGGCTATCCTGCTTGCAGTGATAGGGACAATCGGCATTGGATTGTATCCTGAGCCCTTTATCCAGATGGCAATAAATGCTGCAAAAGTATTAGGAGTGTGATTATAATGGCAGATTGCGAACTGTGCGGTGTGGCAAGACCCACCCTTTGCCCTGTAAAAGTGAATGCCCCATCAGTTTTATCGGCTTACCCGACAGGGACATGGAGAGGAATTAACGAAGAATGTCTTGCCAGCTGTCATGAGGCCAACCTTAACAGACTTGCGGCCAATGGCAAGAAATGCGACCTGTGCGGTATAAAAAACGTACCATTATTCCAGGTGAAAATCCAGGTACCGATATTCCAGGAACCATACCACAAGGAAACTAATAAAAATATATGTGATAGCTGTTTTGAAGCCTGTGAGGACACGATAAGAAGACAGGAAGCTGAAAAACAGGAAACACATCATCATTAACTTCTGCAGGGAAGGCTGAATCAGGAACATCTGCTGCATTTGTCCTACTTTTTTTATTATCCGGGCTTCCCACAATATGCCACATCTTCACACCCTAATTTATATTTGTGTGAATGCAAGGCAAACATATCTTTAGAGTATAGCATAAAATATCGAGGAATGAATGTTTACCCCCGGAAAGAGGGATTTTATTTGCCTTTAGACCATACCGATTTAAAAGAATTGAAGAAACGCGGGGATATTGAGGGGCTGCTGGGTATCCTTGATACGGGTGACGTGAAAGAGTGCAGGGCTGCGATATGCATCCTTGGCGAGCTTCGGAACAAGAAAGCTACCCACCCCTTAATCGGGTTACTCGAAACCGATGATGTCCAGATCCGCGCAAATGCAGCATGGGCTCTTGGTGAAATCGGGAATGCAAAATCTGTGCTCCCGCTAATCGCCCTTTTAAATGACCCGAGCGATAATGTGCGGATACATGCGGCATGGTCGCTTGGAAGGATAGGTGACAAGCGCGCTATTCCCGGCCTTCGGGCTATTTTAAAGAACGGCTCCGCTGATTTGAGAAAGCATGCCGGGGAAGCAATAGAAAAAATAGAATCGAACGGGAATGGTAACAGGCATGCCTATGAAAATGATGACACCAATTTATCTGAAACCGTTGATATCCCTCTTGTGACGCTTGATATCCCATCTGATTTATTTAAATGCGAATATTTATCACGCGTGGAAAATGGGGAGACAAAAACCGAATATGGCGATACAACCCGGTTCTCAGAAGATTTAATGATAACGGATATGGAGGATTCAAACGGAACCGGTGAAAATAAAAGAAAGATTGTTCTGGGCATGAAACATGAATTTAATGGATTGGTTTCAGTCTATATTATTTTAAAATATAATGAAAACAATGGTCATGGCATACAGACGAATTCGATATGGCTGCAAATGGAAAATTTGAGAAAAAATGATGCAGCCGACAGAAGCGCAGGAGAACAGGATTGGGAGAGAGAGGATGGGGCTTTCAAAAGGAGAACACCGGGCAATGGTGCAAAAAAAGTTCAATTAAAACCTTTGAGGAAGCACAGGCCTCCAGTATATGACCTGTCCGTGCCCGAAGATGAGACCGGGGCAAGAGAATTGCCTTCCTATGATTTTGATATTGACTACCCCGAAGAAAATGCTGTAAAGAAAAAAGAAATTGTTAGACTTGAAAAGAGGTCTCACAAAACGCCAGAATTAGAGGAACCCGAATTAGAACCGGAGGTTGCTCCTGTTAAGGAGAACGTCAAACCCGAGAAAAAAACACATGAGCCTGAAGTAAAGACGAATGTTGTTCAACCGGAAGTAGAACTGGTTAAAGAAACTGCCAAACCCAAGAAAAAATTACCAGAACCTGAAGTTAAAACAAGTGTTGTAAAACCGGAAGAACACATCAAGGAAACCGTTAAACCTGAGAAAAAATTACCTGAACCCGAAGTTAAAACCAGTATCGTAAAACCTGACGTTGAAAAAGTCACAGAGACCGTTAAACCCATGAAATCAGAACCTCATGCCCCCAAACCAGAGCCTGCTGCACCGCCCAAAAAAGACCAGAATATCGATTCGGCTGTCAGGCTTTTAAGCGATATTGGGATGTCTGGAATGACTAACGCAGCCTCAACTGTTACCCAGTTATCAGGAGAGGAAGCCGAATCAGCCCATTCCCAGCTTCGCACCCTCCCGATCGAACAGATGCACGATGAAATAATCAGCCTTGGCGATTCTATAGTGATGATAGCCATAGAACTCAATGGAAAGGGCCCGACCGGTGAAGTGAAAGGAGAGATGCAGTTGTATATCTCAAAAGAAAATGCCCTGGATATCGCAAACGAACTTCTCTGCAATCCTCCGGATGCTGCATGCAGGGAATTTACCGAGGATATAATTTCCACATTAAAAGAAACAGCCAATATCTTCGGCGGGCAGTATATCAGCGCAGTCTCGGAATATATCGAAGTTCCCTTATTACTTAAAGCCCCAACCTTCAAGATCGGCCAGTCTTCAACTATTGCCGAATCTGCCATGAAGGAGATTACTGGAAAAGTCGAATTCGCGCTTGCAACCAACCTCGCCCTGGGAATGAATAAAACAGGGCGATTGATTATGCTCGTTGACCCAAAGTCGTTCGATATTATAATACAGAAACTGTTCTGAACAATTAAGAAATGTAAACTTCGGTGCTTCGGACTACTTTTTCTACGTCTCTTTCAAGCTTTGACAGCATGGTTTTATCAAGCTTCTTTCCCTTTAGCTGCTCAATGAACATAAGCGATTTCGTATGGTCATCAGGGAGGAGTTTCCAGGTTGGCCGTTCCACGTAATAATCTATCCCGTTAGCATAAGCTATCATTTTTTCGCAAACTTCCTCGCTTATCCATCCTATATCAATATAATATTCAAGGACTTCTGTGAGATTATTCCTTCCCACTTTTTCAAGTAAAAATTCTATCCAGTTAAGAAGGATAATAGACGTTTCAGCTTTGTTGTCCAGATATTCCAGTTTTACCTCCCCACCGGCTCTTGTTGCAGGAACTGCGCTCTCTACCTGCTCATGCACAATGGATGATGGCTCGTCAGTGCCCATAACCGGCTGCAGGGATTTTTGTTCGATTAAGGGTTTTATCTCTTCCAATACCCGTTCTGAAACATTTTTTACCAGAACATCCTGGTTCAATGCTGTTGAATTAATCACTTCTGTCAATGCCTGCAAACTGGCCTCCAGGGCTTTGAATTTAATATCATATTCTTCTTTCATATCCTGGGGCAGTTCCGGCGCTTTCTGGCTTAAAGCCTCGATTTTTTTCTCTATTTGTTCGATTTTTTCATTCGGAACGTTTTCCTTGTCGCCAACAAACGGGTTTACAGTGCTGGAAACCACTTCGTATAAAGATAATAATTCAAGAAGGCTTTCGTCTATTTTATCCAATCTCTCTTTAAATTCATCCACCCGGTTTTTTGTGGCTGAGACTGCACTTTCCACTTTGCTGATTTTTACATCATATTCCTTGATAGATTCGGTTGTGGCGCTGAGTTGCTCGGTCTTGGATTTCACTATCTCATCAATCTTCTGTGTAATTTCTTCCTGCGCTTTTTTAACCTGTTCGGATAAATCAGGCATTGCTATTGGTTGAGTACCTCCGGTTATTGGTTGAGTACCTTCGGCTATTGGTACTACTGTGTCGGGAGTCTTTTTTATCCGTTCTATTTTTTTAATAAGGGACTCTTCCGGCATCTTTAATTTTTTAAACTTATCTGAAATATCCTCAAACATCGCCCTTTTATCCTTCATATTATTTTTTTATAAATATGTTATTCTTTAGTTTTACATTTTTTCGTAATTTAGATTTATTATATGTACGTGTTATTAAGCATATTTCACACAAACTTCACAACTGCGTTTATATATACACTAAATCATTGTCGCTCCTATTCGAGCAGCACGAGGTTGAATATGAGAGTGAAAACAGGAATTGAAGGATTTGATGAGCTAATTGAAGGAGGTTTTCTTAAGGATAGGCAGTATCTGGTCAGCGGTTCCCCAGGCAGCGGGAAATCTACATTCGGAGTGCAATTTTTAGCTGCCGGTGCGCTTGCCGGGGAAGCCGGTGCATACGTTGTATTATCTGAGAGCGCAGATACTATTGTCGAAGACATGTCCCGGTACGCTCTGCACATCGAAGAACTGGTCAACAAGAAAAAACTGTTTTTTTTAGATCTTGGGCCGACGACCAAATACGGGGAATACGAAGAAGTTTCTCAGTTTATAACGCCAAATTATGAACAGCATGAAGCCGAATCTCCCGATAACGCCCCTCCCACGCCATATTCCGTGTTCAAGAATGTAGAGGCGGTGGTAAAGCAGCACAATATCAAGAGACTGGTAATAGACTCATTATCAGCCATCAGGTTCACTTCATCGCATCCTGCCCAGGAAGAGAAATCCATAGGCAGGTTCATCAGGAATCTTAAAACCCTTGGATGCACCACACTCCTATTATCCGAGCTTACCAAGCCTGATGCCTATACCATTGAGCAATTCGCATCTCACGGCGTGATATTTCTACATAATTTCCTGGATAACCAGAAAGGAATGGTGAGAGCGTTGCAGATAATCAAGATGCGGGGAACAAAGCACGACTGTGAAATGCGCGTTATTGAATTCACGAATAAAGGTTTAATTGTCCTGAAACCACTGAAAAAATATTAAGGGGTTTTAAGTTATTACAGTTAAACAGGAAGATAAAGAACATCTCATAAAAAAGATTTCCGAGCTGGGATTTGAAGTCGGATACAAGAATCACTCGGAAATTGGCTGGGTATTAAGAGAATACGATGCTCTCATAAAAGAAGCCCTGGCTCTTGGGATTAAATCGCCTGAAACTTATTATTATGAAGGAAAAATAAAAGGAAAGGCGAGCAGGGACAGGGGAGAAGGGGGGCATAAAATCCCGGAAGACGGGAAAATAGTTTCGGACAAAGTACCGGCTGCGGCTGATGAGGATGCAAACCAAAAAAAGAAAAAAACCAGATCATATAGCTTGCTTGCAAAACCCGATTTCAACAGTCTTCCTCATCTGGTTGAAAAAATCAGCATGATGGAATTTCCAAGATTTCTCGGGGAATTCAAGCTTTTCAACAGGAAATAGTTACGCCTTTTCATAAATCAATATATTAACAGTGATTTTATTTTTAGCATAGGTGAACTGTATGCAAGCGGATTTCACACTTTCCTCACAACTTTGTATATATCCAGGTGAATCATACAATATTGCAGCGCTTAAAGGATGACTGCATGTCTATTAGAAAAAACAAACTTTTGGGAAACTCTTTCATTTTGACGAAAGGATGCTGTGAATAGCGAGGCGATCAGATGAAAATAAAACGATTGCCAGAGCTCAATCTTTTAACCAAATTCACGATAGTCAGTCTTGTTATTACTGCTGCAATCGGCATTGCCCTGGCGTGGGGCATCCAGCAGCAGATGGAATACAATGCACTTCAAAATGCAGGCGAGGACGCCGCAGACCACGTCGCCACCCTTCTTAACCCGAACTTGCAGCAGGCAGAATTATCCGGTCCTCTCGACCCTGCCAGGTACGCACAGGTGGACGCACTGATCCGCAAGAACGTCCTGAACGACCGTGTCGTCCGCGTCAAGATATGGAGCCGCAACGGGCTGCTGATATATTCGGATGAAAAAGATCTTGTCGGAAAAAGCTACCCTGCAGATGAAGACCTCAAAAAGGCTTTAGCCGGACAGATAGTAACTATTATAACCCCGAAAAAAGAGGAGAATGAGGCTGAACGCGAACGTTTCGGCAACCTGATAGAAGTGATAGTACCCCTCCGGCCTGCCGACTCCCAGCAAGTAGCAGGCGCTTATGAGATATACCACGATATGAGCGTACTTGAGCCGGCCCTGGCCAAGATACGCAACTTTGTCTGGAGCAGCATCGGTTTAGGCTTCCTTATTCTTTACGGCTCCCTATTCGCATTCGTGCGCAACGCATCGCGGGAACTCGTTCACCGAAGCACGGAGAATGCGAGGCTATACGGGGAAGCGACACAGCGGCTTGAAGAACGCAAACGCGCAGAGAATGAACTCATCAAACGCACCACGCAACTGGAGGCTGCCAATAAAGAACTTGAAGCGTTCAGCTACTCCGTTTCCCACGACCTGCGCGCGCCGCTGCGGGCAATCGACGGTTTCTCAAGGGTACTCCTGGAAGATTACTCGGATAAGCTTGACAGCGAAGCCGGGCGGTTGCTGAACATTGTCAGGGACAACACACAGAAAATGGGGCAGCTTATTGAGGACCTCCTCTCTCTCTCCCGCCTGGGACGCAAGCAGATGGAAATATCCGAAATAGATATGGCTAAACTTGCAAAATCCGTATTCGACGAGCTTAAAGCAACTGCACCCGAACGGGCAATACAACTTGATATTAAAACGCTTCCATCTGCACATGGCGACCAGTCGATGATCAGGCAGGTTTTTGTTAACCTTTTGTCCAATGCCATTAAATTCACAAGGCCGAAAGAGAAAGCTGTTATCGAGTTTAGCGGCAGGAGAGAAGGGAATGAAAATGTCTATTGTGTTAAAGACAACGGCGTCGGATTCGATATGCAGTATTTAAATAAATTATTCGGGGTTTTCCAGAGGCTGCACAGCGCGGATGAATTCGAAGGGACTGGTGTCGGGCTTGCCATTGTCCAGCGCATTATCCACAGGCACGGCGGGCGGGTATGGGCTGAAGGAAAAGTTAACGAAGGCGCAACATTTTGTTTTACACTTTTAGATGGAGGAACAAAAATATGACTGATATGAATGAAGTTGAAATACTGTTAGTAGAGGACAATCCTAACGATGCCGAGCTGGCGCTGCGGGCATTGAAAAAACATAATCTTGCCAACAAGATACATTTGGTGAAAGACGGGGCGGAAGCGCTGGAATTTATTTTTGGCACGGGCGCTTATGCCGGGCGGAACATCGGGAACAAACCGAAAGTGGTATTTCTTGACCTGAAGCTGCCCAAGGTGGATGGGTTAGAGGTACTGCATAAGGTTAAGTCCGATGAGCGGACAAAAACGATACCGATAGTGGTACTTACCTCTTCCCACGAGGAGCGGGATCTGGTGGAGAGTTATAAATTCGGTGTCAACAGCTACATCGTCAAGCCTGTGGATTTTGACAAGTTCATCCAGGCGGTTTCACAACTGGGAATGTACTGGATGTTATTAAATAAACAGCCGCAATGATCCATCTCGTAGTGAATTCTGAAATAATTTATGAATAAACAACTTCGCATACTGATACTTGAAGATGATAATGCAGATGCTGAGTTGATGGAGCACGAACTGAAAAAAGCAAATTTCACGTTTACGTCAAACCGTGTGGAAACGAGAGAGGCTTTCCTGGAAAATCTTGAGAATTTTGCGCCTGACCTCATCCTTGCTGATTACACTCTTCCGTCATTCGATGGATGTTCTGCCCTGCGGATTGCAAAAGAAAAATGCCCTGATGTACCTTTCATATTTGTCTCGGGAACAATCGGTGAGGACTTTGCTATCGAATCGCTAAAGAGCGGCGCAACTGATTACATCCTCAAAGATCGTTTATCCCGCCTTGCCCCGGCCGTGCATCGGTCATTACGGGAGGTTGAGGAAAAGATCGAATACAGGAAAGCTGAAAAAGAAAAAGAGAGGCTTCTCAAAGCCATTGACAACAGTAACGATGGAATCATAATCGCAGATGAAAAAGACCGGTACATATACATGAATGAGGCATATGCAAAGATTTATGGCTATGCTGAAGAGGAACTTATTGGAGAAACGTGGCGAAAACTCGTACCTCCAGAGTCAATAGCCGCAACGGAATTGGAATTAGACCGCACCATTCACAATAAAAATGTTGGGAGGCTCAGTGGAGAGTTCCCCGGTATAAAGAAAGATGGCACGAACATCCCGATAGAAGTTAGAGGCACCGCCTTGTGGGATGAGAATGGTAACTATGACGGGCATATATGCATTGTAAGAGATATAACCGCACGCAAGCAGGCAGAGGAGAAGCTGCTGTTATTCCGCAAGCTAATCGACCAATCAAACGATGCTATTTTTGTCAACGACCCCGAAACAGGGCGTATTCTGGATGCAAATGACAAAGCATGTACCAACCTGGGATACAATAGAGAAGAAATCCTTGATATGCGTGTTATGGATTTTGAAATCAATATACCTGATCAATTTTCCTGGAAAGAACATGTTGAGGAAGTCCGGAATAGAGGGCATTTAATTTTGGAAGGCTCGCACAGACGCAAAGACGGCACAATATTTCCTATAGAGGTGAATGTTAGTTTCATAGTTCTTGGAGAAAATAATTACATGGTTGCCGAGGTGCGCGATATAACCGAGCGCAAGCAGACTGAAGAGGCGCTGCAAATAAGTGAAAAAAAATACTCAACTCTTGTGGAAAAAGGAAATGATGGAATTGTTATTATCCAGGATGGCTTGCTGAAATTTATAAACTCAAAGATGGCTGAAATCGCGGGCTACACAATAACTGAGGCAGTTGGAAAACCATTCAGTAACTTCATATTTTCAGATTGCAGAGGACTCGTAATCGATAACTATAAAATGAGAATGTCCGGTGAGAAAGTCCAGAATAAATATGAAATAAAAATCATTTCAAAAGATGGCAGGAACATACCCGTTGAAGTAAATGCTTCTTTAATTGATTATGAGGGTAAACCGGCGGAGATGGCAATAATCCGGGACATTAATGAGCGTAAACAGGCGGAAGAACAAATCATACATTCCCTCAGAGAAAAAGAAGTACTTTTGCGGGAGATTCACCACCGTGTCAAGAACAATATGCAGATAGTTTCCAGTCTCCTGGGTCTCCAGGCCGAATCCATAAAGGAAAAAAAGTATCTTGAAATGTTCAAGGACAGCCGTAACAGGATAATGTCCATGTATATGATCCATGAAAAGCTTTATCGTTCAAGGGATCTGGAAAAAATTGAGTTCAATGAATATATCACGGATTTAGCAAGCGGCCTGCTGCAATCTCACGGTGTCGAAGCTGGCACAGTCAAATTGAATCTAAATGTCGGGGATACTTCGCTTGGAATTGATTTTGCAATCCCCTGCGGACTAATAATCAACGAACTGATAACTAATTCTTTGAAATATGCATTCCCGGATGGTAGAATTGGTGAAATCAGCGTCTCCCTTCATCCTTTTAATAAAAATATGTTTGAACTTGTAGTCAGCGATAACGGAGTAGGTTTCCCCAGCGATGTGGATTTCAGGAAAACCGAGTCGCTGGGTCTGCGCCTCGTAACAATACTGGCAGAAAACCAGCTCCATGGCCAAATCGATTTAGAACGTGCAGGAGGGACTAGATTCAGAATAAAATTTAAAGGAGGGAAATAATGACTGAAAAACAAATACTGGTTGTTGAAGATGAAATTATTGTTGGGGAACACATCAGGAGATGCCTGCAAAACCTGGGATATTCGGTGTGCTCGGTAGCATCTTCAGGAAAGATGGCTATTATGGAGGCAGAGGAGAAACGGCCTGACCTGGTGCTGATGGATATCGTTCTGCAGGGTGAAATGGATGGGATAGAAACAGCGTCAGAGATACGTTCCCGTTTCAATATCCCGGTTGTGTACCTCACAGCTTATTCGGATGAAAAAATACTGGAAAGGGCAAAAATAACAGAGCCGTACGGGTATATCATCAAACCATTCAATGAAAGGGAATTACACATCAATATTGAGATAGCTCTCTACAAGCATATGGCAGAAAGAGAATTAAACGAGAGAAACCGGTGGCTGTTTGCGGTAATTAATGGTATCGGGGATGCAGTGATTGCAACGGACCCGCAAGGGATCATAAAACTTATGAATCCTATTGCTGAAGCTCTGACCGGCTGGAAGCAGGAAGATGCTCTGGGAAAATCCCTCACATCTGTCTTCAAGATTGCCAGCGAGGAAGTGGACAAACCTGTTGAAAATCCCATAACAAAGGCAATCAAAGAAGACAGTTTCTACGGTCTGGCGGATCATACAGTTTTGATAGCAAAAGAAGGTACGAAAATGCCTGTTGACGTTATCGGTTCAGCCATCAAAGATGACAGGGATAGCATCATTGGTGTTGTAGTGGTTTTCTATGATATTATTGAACGCAAAAAAATTAATGAAAGGCTGAACGGACATTAATGATGAGTGATTATACACTTGGCATTAAAGAACTGGATAACGCAATCGGGGGCATAAAAAAGGGCTCGAATATCATGCTGATCGGCCCGCCTATGAGCGGAAAAGAAGTTATACTGAATCACATAATGTACCACGGCGCAGCAAGAAATGAAAATGCGGTAATAACTGTAACTACTCATAGACAAGCAACACAAATTTTAGAATGGTTCAAGGAAAACAAATTAGTACTTCCGCTGTCAAGAATCGGGATTATTGACTGCATCACAAAATCGCTCGGGGGCGCTGCATTTGAGAATGAAAACATTAAGATTGCAAGCAGTGCCGTAGATTTGACCGGAATAGGAGTAAGAATCGGCCAGTTTTTTGATGATTTCTTTATGAAAAAGAATATCCCGAAAGTCCAGCTTCATATCAATTCACTTTCTACAATATTGATGTATTCAAACATTCAAACGGTTTTCAGGTTTATTCATGTTTTTACAGGCCGTATCAAGGCAATGGGGGCTCTTGGAATATTTGTAATAGAGAGCAATATACATGACGAGCGGGTGATAACGACATTAAAACAACTGTTTGACGGCATGATAGAAATCAAATCGGAAAATGATAAGAATTTCATAAGAATTGTCGGGCTTTCACCAAAACCTACTCCCTGGTTTGAATACGAGATCGATGGCGCAAACGTGAGAATTAAGGGGAGTAAATAGCATTGCAGATTCACAAGAGGTTACACTGGGCGTACTGAAAAAACACTCAGATATGAACTTATATCGGAAAATATTCACACTTTTTTCACAAATCTGTTTATAAATAAGAGATTTTGTTTTTACTGTGAATGAGCAGTTTTGCTGCTTATGAACAATGGAGAAAGTCAGAAAAACGAAAATGCATAAAAACGGAAAACGGAGGATTTTCATGGTAAGTATAAAAGATATATCTTTGAGCAAGAAGCTAATCGGCGGATTTACATTTGTCGTAATACTTCTTGTTATTGTAGGGTTTGTAGGATATAATGGTATCACATCGGTAAACTCAGAGATGAATGATATCCTGAATAACGATTTGGTTATGAAAGAAAACGCTGCAAATATGCAGACAGCGATTCTTACTTCCAGTGACTCATTAAATTCATACGGGCTTGGACAGGCTGGAGCAAAAGAGGCTCATCAACAGGCACTTAAGGATTTTGAACAGGCTCAGACTTCATTGTTAGCTATGAACTTGGATCCTAAAGAAAAAGAGATGATGGCAGGAATCGAACAGTTTCAATTACAAAGCGAGGCTTCTGCAACGAAATACATGGAGGCGGTTGACGCTGCAAAACTTCAAAAAAATACAGATGTAATAGCTTCGATGGATAAATTAGACCAGGACAATCAGAAACTTCAGAAGGCGATGCAGGATTTTGAAGATTACCAGATTGCGTCGATGAAGGTATCCGAACAACAGGCTGCAGACATAGAACATAATGCTTTACTGTTGATAATCTCTATAAGCATTATTGCTGCGATCATTGGATTCGGCATCGGTTTCTATATCTCCCGTTCCATCACAAAACCTGTTGATACGATGCTCCAGGCATCCAACAAAGTCGCAGCCGGCGACCTCACAGTAGAAGTGAAGAGCGATGCAAAGGACGAAGTGGGACAGCTTTCCAATGCCATAGCGACTATGACAGAAAGCTTAAGAGGCGTTCTGGGAAAAGTCCAGGGCTCTGCATTGAGAGTAGCCTCAACAGCCCAGGAACTCTCTGCATCAAGTGAGGAAATGAAAGCCTCAACAGACCAGATTTCCAGCACCACGCAAGATATTGCTTCCGGAGTGAGCCAGCAGGCATCGAAGATGGTGGAAATAAGCAGGACAGTAAAAGAGATGGCCGAAAGCGTTCAGCAGGTTGCAGTAAATTCCCAGAAAGCAGCTGAAGGCGCTACCGCAGCCAGCAGTACCGCCCAGGAAGTGGGCAAGATGTCCAACGATGTGGCAAGCAAGATTTCTGAAATCAGGACAACCGTGGACAACTCGGCACTTGTGATTAAAGACCTTGAAGGTAGGTCGCAGAAGATTGGTGAAATAATCGGTGTGATAACCAATATTGCTGACCAAACAAACCTCCTTGCATTAAACGCAGCTATCGAAGCTGCAAGAGCGGGAGAGCACGGCAGGGGTTTTGCGGTAGTAGCCGATGAAGTCAGGAAGCTTGCAGAGGAATCAAGAAACGCCGCAAACCAGATTACTTCCCTGATAAAAGAAGTCCAGCAGGGAACAAAACAGGCAGTTGACAGCATGGAGCAGGGCACGAAGACCGTAGGCGAGGGCGCCAAGACGATAGAGGATGCAGTATCCTCAATCAATAAGATTGTTACCGCTGCCGGGGAAGTCGCTACCATGGTTCAGGAAATCGCAGCAGCGGCTGAGGAACAGTCTGCCTCTGTTGAAGAAGTGGCAGCTTCTGTCGAGGATGTATCTGCGATAAGTGAAGAATCTGCTTCAGGCACAGAGGAAGTCTCGGCAGCAGCAGAAGAGCAGGCTGCTTCGATGGATCAGTTGGTGAACGCCGCACAAGACCTTGCGAAACTGTCTAATGACTTGCAGGCAGAAGTTTCGAAATTCAATCTGGGAGAGGCAGTATCAAGGGTCATTAAACAGGCAGAGCAGGTTAAATATGAACCTGTAAAGCAGAAGGAGGCGCCGGCGAAGAAAGCAGAGGCCCATGACCAGAAATCCGGAGCCAAACAAAAGGATTCAATGAAAACAGGGAAGAAAGCGGCACCCCGTGCAGATGAAACAAAGCCGGAATAGGAGATAGAAATGGCAGAGCAAGACCCAAAGATGCAAACATCAGCAAATGACGAGCTCCAGCTCGTCGTTTTCATGATAGGCAGCGAAGAATTCGGTGTTGAGATAACCAACGTACAGGAAATAATCCGCATGACCAGCATCACCAGGATTCCACAGGCGCCGAATTACGTCAGGGGAATAATCAACCTCCGGGGCAGGATTATAGTGGTTCTCAACCTGAATGTGATAATGGGTATGGAAAGCAAAGAGCAGGACGAAAACACGCGCATCGTTGTTGCAAACATCGGTGAGACTGTAATGGGATTCCTGGTTGACTCGGTAAGTGAAGTCATCCGCCTTCCCCAGAAGAATATTGAGCCCGCCCCATCTGTCATAGCCAACAAGATAGGCACGGAATATGTGCGGGGTGTTGGCAAGATGGATGACAGGCTGCTTATCCTTCTTAATCTGGATAAAGTTCTAAGCGCAAACGATCTGCACAGTATTCATACTATTTCCACAGAAGCCGCGGGGGCAGCAGTAACAACCTGAAAAACTGCCTCTTTTTTTATTTTTTTCACACGTTTTTCATTCGGTTCTCACATTTTTCACACGTTTTTCACAAATTGGTTTATTAGTTGGTTGATTTCTTTTTAATACTATCGAAGAAAAACGAATAAGAGGAGATCCGAATGAGATTAATGGATATTGTAGATAAAGCAAACGAAATGACAATCAGCAGGTTCAATATTGGTATTAAAATCGCTTATAGCTTCATCGTGGTTGATGCACTGATGTTGATTATAGCGTTTATGGGTTTATACGGTGAGAGCGTCAGCGCTTTTATTGACCCTAAACAGGCAATCATCCTTTGTATTTTTTTCGTAATTTTCTCATCCACGCTAATGTGTATCGGGCTTACCCGTTCTATCATGAAGCCGTTGAATAGTTTTATCAATGCCGCTGACAGGGTAGCTGCAGGGGATTTAACAACAAAAGTGGATGTCTCGTCAATGGATGAACTCGGGCAGCTTGCAACATATTTCCAGAAAATGACATCAAACCTCCAGCATTTAACCGGCAAAGTCCAGGAAGTCTCATTAAAAGTTGCGAATACAGCCCAGGAATTATCGGCATCAAGTGAGGAAATGAAAGCTTCATCAGACCAGATATCAAACACAACGCATGACATTTCCACAGGAGTGAGCCAGCAGGCCTCCAAGATGGCTGAAGTAAGCCGTGCCATGAAGGAGATGTCTGAGAGCGTCCAGCAGGTCGCTCAAAACTCCCAGAAAGCGGCCGAAGGTGCGACATCTGCCAGCACAACCGCCCAGCAAGTGGGCAAAATGTCAGGCGATGTGGCGCAAAAGATGACAGAAATCCAGTCAGCCGTGGACAATTCGGGGACTGTGATAAAAGAGCTGGACGGCAAATCACAGCAAATAGGCGAAATTATCGGTGTGATAACCACTATCGCAGACCAGACAAACCTCCTTGCATTGAACGCTGCCATAGAAGCTGCAAGAGCAGGAGAGCATGGCAGGGGTTTTGCAGTAGTTGCAGATGAAGTGCGCAAACTTGCCGAGGAATCAAGAAATGCCGCAAACCAGATTACCCGGTTGATAAAAGAGATACAGCAGGGTACAAAGCAGGCTGTAACTACAATGGAACTGGGAACAAAGACAGTTGGTGAAGGCGCGAAAACCATAGAATCCACAGTATCGGCAATTAACCAGATAGTAGTAGCAGCAGGAAACGTAGCTACGATGATCCAGGAAATAGCCGCAGCCGCAGAACAACAGTCAGCTTCGGTTGAAGAAGTAACAGCTTCTGTAGAGGACGTTTCAGCAATAAGCCAGGAATCTGCGGCAGGCACACAGGAAACATCAGCAGCGGCGCAACAGCAGGCAGCGTCAATGGACATGCTTGTGAATGCAGCCCAGGAACTTGCAAGATTATCTAACGAATTGCAAATTGAAGTGGGCAAATTCAAGCTGGACGATGCTGGAGCGAATGAAGAAATGAAGGAACAAAAGCCAGTGGCAAAAGGCAATACGGCAAAGAAGGATGAAAAAGCCAGGGGCAGGAACAGTCCTTCAGGTTCAAACCCTGAGGACATGGCAAAATAGGAAGATGTCATGGCAGCCCAACAACCACAGGATGCAAAAACCAAATCAGGCGATGATCTCCAGCTCGTCGTTTTTAACATCGGAAAGGAAGAGTTCGGCGTGGAGATTATGAGAGTCCAGGAAATCATCCGCATGACCGGTATCACGAGAATTCCACAGGCTCCGGCTTATATCAGGGGAATAATCAACCTCAGGGGCAAGATTATAGTTGTGCTCAACCTGAATGAGATAATGGGCATGGAAACAAAGGAACAGGATGAGAATACCCGTATCATTGTGGCAAATATAGACGAGACTGTAATGGGATTTATTGTTGATTCCGTAAGCGAGGTTATCCGGCTTCCTGAGATGAACGTGGAGCCGGCGCCGGCTGTAATCGCAAGCAAGATAGGCACGGAATATGTGATGGGCGTTGGCAAGATGGAGGACAGGCTTCTCATTCTCCTTGATCTTGATAAGATACTTGGCAAAAACCAGTTGCTCAATGTCCAGGAAATATCAACCCAAACGTCCGGGGTTGAAGCTGTATAAAACCCGGCTTTTTTTATTTTTCCCGGATTTTCATATCCAGCGCATCGTTCGATAATGTATCCGTACGGGCATTCTCTTCCCGGTTAATCCATTTAAAATCAATTTTTTCAAAATTGCAGCACAGTTTTTTTGCTTCATTGAACAGAGGTATGAGGTTGTCGCTTTTCACCATGTACTGGCCTTTTATCTGTCTTATTACGAGCTGGCTGTCCCCACGCACTTCAAGCTCTTTGCAGCCATGCGCCATTGCAAGTTTTAACCCTTCTACCAGCGCATTCCATTCTGCGATGTTGTTTGTCCCGATACCAAGCCGTTTTGAGAGTTCAGCGAGTTTTTTGCCGTTTTTCATTAATACGACCCCGATAGCCATTGGCCCCGGATTCCCCCTGCAGGCGCCGTCAAAGAATAATATGCAGCTCATAAAAATGTTCAAACCTTGTTAAAATATCTATAAACCTCATTATATTCCATATACCTTATCCTATTAAAAATTAGCGAGCATTACCACTTTATTAGTTTGCCAACCGCCCACCCAACCACATAGCCAAGAATTGCTCCAGTTATTATAAACTCAATGGAAGTATAAGCCATAGACTTTAAAGGGTCTTCTCCAAATATAATCGAATCTTTACTATTTATCAAATCCAAGATTTGTTGTATTGATAGTTGAAGTCCGAATATATTATGAGGGCGAAGTAGATAACCAATCCATCCACCCATAAAAAACCCAAAAACAGCGAGCGCATAACTATAATCGCCAGTGGGGGGATTATTATCTCTTTTTTCGTTTGTGGTGTCTTCCAAAACCATAACTTTTCTTTGCTCAATTTTTTCAGGGTATTTTAGATATACGCAATAAAATTTTTCTAAGAAAGCAGATATGATTGTGATTGGTCTGATTATTAAAATATTTACTAAATATATTAGCTTTTTTGAATATCCGTTTTTTGAATTGTTATCTTTCCAATGCCGTTTTCGTACATCCTCAGTGGCTTCTTTATTTGGTTGTAATGATTGTTTTCTTGGCTGTAAAGAAGGTCTCATAGTTAAAATTTGGAGGGGTTTATTTTATTTGTCTTCGTATAAGTTTCCCAACTATTAATCTTTTTTATCCAGTGCGACACCTACCGATACCGTTACGAACCGCAGAGGTACATTTCCCGTATTCATTAGCGTGTGAGGCGCTGGCGCCGGGATATACACCACATCGCTGCGCGATATTTCCTGTTTTTCCTCGCCAATGGACATTAAACCGTATCCTGAGAGCACATAATATAGCTCTTCAAAATCAGGATGGAAATGCGGCGGGATACTCTCACCCGGAAAAAGCGAAGTATCATAGATAGCCGCAATGTTTTTTGTTATTTCCTGAAGGTCAAGACCGTTTTCTATCTGTTTTACGAACATGGGATTAATGAAAGAACGTTATAGCTCTCCCTTTTTCTCCTTCACCTTTTGCACAAGTTCAAAAATCTCCTCTGCTTTTTCGCCAATGACGCACAGAGTAACAGAACCTTCACCGCCCTCCACGCCACCTGCTCCTATCGGGAAAACATCCTCCGCGCCCAGAAGCGTGAGCGACTCGACTTCGGTAACTATTTTACCTGCAAGCGGCGCCATCCCAACCGGTAGACCCGTTGCTTTAATACAGCGCTGTATGCCTATTCTTTTTGAAATCTCAACTACTGAGTATGGAATGGATTTTTCAAGACCTACAGGGATAACAAGATTAATGCCTTTTGCCATGACGGGTCCCATTACGCTTCCCGTGGTACCGCCCACAGGATTTGCCAGCATTACTCCTGCTATGCCATCCGGGTCGATTGCGTTTGCACCCTTTATGACAACATCCTGTGATGTCATTTCATTTAATATGTTATCGGCGCTAACTTCCCTGCCATTTTTCAAAGCGATCATGGGCAGCCGTTTTTCCTGCGGCACTACGGCGGCGGTCCCGTCGATGTAACCCGCACAGTATCTTAAATGGTCAATTTTCCTGCCTGTAAGCTCTTCAGCCACATACGCATTGGTGGTGCCAATGGTTATCAGGATTATTCCCTTTTTCAATGCCTGCTGGACAACCGGGAGTTTTTTTACCCCCATTGCAATAATTCTCTTTGATTCACGGGGCGTAAGTGTTATCTGTATCTGTTTCATAAGTTGTTCTCTCCAGTTTTTATTTGAAGAAATAATGTTTTTCAGGGTATAAAGTTACCTGAAGCCGTACTCCCTTTTTGCTTTCATCAAATCCCCTATCTTTGTCGATGTCAAAAGTTCAAAAATAATAAGCAATATGAAGAGATAAAAGAGATTCACCGATGTTGCATTTTCACCGTTGTAAATGGCTATCAACGCCACAATCACTGGCGCTGCAAGAGTCCCGATGACGCCTGATAAGTGCATGAGCGCCCTTCCATTTGCATGAGCTTTCAGGTAGGAAGAATAATCTATCCTGAGCGTTGGCTCAATCCGCGCCGGGCCGTTGAGATAATAATGAGTGAACCTGATGCCGGATATTGCGCCTGCGAAATAATGTGAAAGCGAATGAAGCGTGGCCATCAAAATGAGGGCGCTTAAATACAACATCCAGTTTGAGATTGCCTGGAATGCCAGAATTATGGCTGCAATTGTGAGAATGGCCTCCAGGAGGTTACCGAGAGTGACATTCAGCGTGAAAGACACTTTCTCCCCAAACCTCTTCCTGCTTGTTTTTTCTATAAGCCCGAGCAGCTCATCGTCAGTAATTTTTTCTTTTTTCGCCTTATTGACGATGGCCTGGAAATTTTTCCCATTGTAACTGGTTTCAATATTTTTAAGTTCAGCTTTTAATTCGTCGTGCATAACTACCCCGTGACAGTAATAAGAATTTCTTTGCTTTCAACAACTGCCTTATCAAAAGTCAGTTCAACCTTCGCCGGATATTTAATTTCCGTCCCTGCCGCAAGCGTTGCTCTTATATTCACTATCCTGAATCCGGAATCCTCACCAGGGCGTAGAGTTCCAAAATCGTAACTTGCCGGGGTAAAATTCACATAGCGGCTGTCACTTGAATTCACCCTAAACCTGGCAACGGGATGGATAGTGGATTTCCCGTTATTGGTAACTCTAATCATGACATCCCCGGTTTCACCGTTCTTGATGGTCACATCTCCCGGCTTGATCTCAAAGACCGAATCTTTGGTTTTAATAGCATTTTCAGATAAACATCCGGCGAAAAATATTGAAACAATGAGACCGGCGACTACTGCGATGTGTTTATATGACATATTCTAGGGTCTTCTCAGGTGCTCGCAGTTCCCCGCGACTATTTTTTCAAGCTTTCCTTCATCTGTTTCAAGAATGAGCGCGCCTTCATTGTCCACACCTATAGCTTCACCGTAAATTGTCTTTGACTGGGTCGTTATCTTAACCCATTCGCCTATCGTCGCTGACATATTCCTCCATTCTTCAAGTATGGAGGGGAAGTTATCTTTCTGGAATTTCAAATAAAGATCCTCGAATTCCGACAAGAGTTTCTGCACAAAATCCACTCGATTTATCTCACGCCCCAGCTCTTTTTTCAGGGATGTTGAACTGTCCCTGATTTCTTCCGGGAATGATTCGGTATCCACATTGGCATCAATACCGATACCCACAACACAATATTCTATCATGTCAATTTCCGCTTCTATCTCTGTGAGGATTCCGCATACTTTCTTGCCATTTATCAAAATGTCATTAGGCCATTTTATTTTTGCAGGAAGCCCCAGGCTTCGGATTGTTTTTGCAGCAGAAACACCTGCCATGAGCGTAATTCTCGGCGCATATAACGGCTGTATCCCCGGCTTCAGGATGATGGAAAGCCATATCCCGCCTTCCGGCGATATCCATTTCCGCCCGAGGCGTCCGCGCCCGCCTGTCTGGGATTCTGCTATCACCACAGTCCCCTCTTCGACTGAGCCTGCCATCTCGCGGGCAATTATGTTCGTGCTTTCGGTTTCTTTAAAATACTGGATATTTTTCCCGATAATAGTCGTCTTGAGTCCTGCCTTAATCCCGCCCGGTGTCAAAGAGTCCGGAGCGCCGGTCAGGCTGTATCCGATATTTGTTGAAGAGTCAATTGAATATCCCTCATCCCTTAATGCCCTGATATGCTTCCAGACAGCCGACCTCGATACTGAAAGTTCATGGGCGAGTTCCTCACCTGAAACGGGTTTGCCTTCACTCATTATGAGTTTTTCAAGAATTTTATCTTTAAAGTTTTTCATTTAGCTCCCCCTGCTTTTGCATTCTGCATGTATGCGCCGACAGCAACCGTTATTGCAGCCACTTTCTTATCGTCCGCCCCAAGAGCCGAGGCGAGAGTTGCGCCTTTTTCTTTTTCAGCAGCCACGATTTTTTCGACCTCTGCGATGATATTATGGTCTTCGATGAAATGCGTGGTCAGTTCACCGCGCCTGAAATATTCGTTATTCATAACAGCTTTGTGAAAAGATATATTTGTAGTTACCCCGACGATGATATATTCGTACAATGCGCGTTTCATCCGTGCAATCGCTTCATTCCTGTCCCTTCCCCAGACTGTGAGTTTCGAGATTAGCGAATCGTAAAAAGGCGTTATGGTGAATCCTGTATGCACGCCGCTGTCCACACGCACGCCAGGGCCGCCGGATGAGCGGTATCTTCGAAGTTTCCCCGGCGCCGGGGTAAAGTTGTTAAGCGGGTCTTCGGCATTCAGGCGGCATTCAATCGCCCAGCCAATCTGGCGGATATCTTTCTGTTTATAGCTTAACTTTTCACCAGCCGCAATCCTTATTTGCTCTTTTGCAAGGTCAACTCCTGTTACCACCTCGGTTATCGGATGTTCTACCTGCAGGCGTGTATTCATCTCAAGAAAATAGTAGTTCCCTTTGGAATAAAGAAATTCGATGGTTCCGGCATTGGTATAATTGACTGCTGCCGCTGCCTTTACTGCATCGTCGCCCATACGTTTCCTCAATTCAGGCGTCATTATGGGAGAAGGTGATTCTTCAATCAGTTTCTGGTGCCTTCGCTGGATAGAGCACTCGCGGTCGCCCACATGGATGATATTTCCATATGAATCCGCAAGTATCTGGAATTCTATATGGCGCGGCTCCTCAAGATATTTTTCTATGAATATTGTGGCATCCCCGAACGATGATTTTGCCACTCTTCTCGTTGATTCAAGGGTTTCCTCAAGTTCGCTTGTTTTCCGAACAACTTTCATCCCTATGCCGCCGCCACCCGCGGATGCTTTTACGATAACCGGGTAACCTATCCCTTCTGCAACATCCACTGCCGAATCCAGGTCTTCGATACCGTTCTCGCTTCCCGGAATAACGGGGATTCCCGCAGCCCTCATGGTCTTCTTGGCAGCAATCTTACTGCCTACGCTTTCTATGGTGTGACTTGAAGGGCCTATGAATATAATTCCCTCTTTCTCGCACTTCTCTGCAAAATCTTCATTCTCTGAAAGAAAACCATAGCCGGGATGAATCGCCTCTGCTCCTGTTTTATGCGCAACATCGAGTATGGCATCCATATTCAGGTAACTCTGGGACGCCGGGGCTGGACCTATATAATGAGCCTCGTCAGCATATTTTGCAAACAGGGCGTTCTTATCGACCTCACTGTAAACCGCAACAGTCTTAACGTCGAGTTCCCTGCATGCACGCATGACACGGATTGCGATTTCACCGCGGTTTGCTATCAATACTTTCCTGAACATGTTTCACCCGATTACGAGCAATACATCCCCTGCGCTCACCGTGCTTCCTTCTTTAACTAATATGTCTTTCACTGCGCCGCCATGGGGCGCATGGATATTGTTTTCCATCTTCATGGCTTCAAGAACCATCACGACATCGCCCTTCGCCACAGAATCGCCTTTTTTGACTTTTATCTTCAGCACCATACCCTGCATGCTCGCTGTAACGGCGCCGTCCACGGATTTCGGTTTTTCCGCAGCTTCTGCGGGTCGGACTGACATGCCACCGCCTGCAGACACGATTTTGACATTGAATAAATCACCATCAACCTCCACTTTGAATTCGGTTGGCAGCGGCGCAGCCTTCCCGTTATTTGGTTTTGGACCTTCAAGGGTCTCTTCCTTGGCTTCCCCGCGCAGGAATTTGGGGGCGATTGCGGGATAGAGTGCATACGTCAGGATATCCTCGGGTTTTTTGACAATTCCGAGAGCCTGCGCCTCCTTTGTCGCCTTATCAAGCTCAGGAGCCAGAAGGTCGGCAGGCCGGCACGTAATGGGTTTTTCATCCCCGAGTATTTTAGTGATTATCTCCCTGCTTATCGGGGCAGGCGTGCGCCCGTATAAACCTTTGACATAATCCTTCACTTCTTTCGGTACGACCTTGTAGCGCTCACCCATCAGCACGTTCAGGACAGCCTGCGTGCCTACAATCTGGCTTGTGGGTGTAACAAGCGGCGGATAACCCAGCTCTTCCCGCACCCGCGGCATCTCGGCAAGGACAGCCTCATATTTGTCAAGCGCATTCTGTTCTTTCAATTGCGAAACGAGATTGGATAGCATCCCTCCCGGAATCTGGTATTTCAACACGTTTGTGTCAATCCTCTCCGATATTGGGTCAAGGATGCCGCGATATTTTTCTTTCATTTCCTCGAAGTATTTCTTTATCTCTGTGAGCAGAAGCAGATCAAGTCCTGTATCGTAAGACGTTCCGCGCAACGCGGCTACTGTTGTTTCCGTTGGCGGCTGCGAAGTGCCCCAGGCAAAAGGAGAGAAAGCAGTATCAAGAATATCAACGCCTGCCTCGCATGCAAACATGTAGCTCATGGGAGCCATCCCGCTCGTGCAGTGGGAATGCAGGTCAACGGGGATGCTTATTTCTTCCTTCAGGGCGCTCACAAGGTCAAAGGCATTCTGCGGCGAGATTAAGCCTGCCATGTCCTTTATGCAGAGTGAATCGCAGCCCATTTCCTCAAGTTCTTTTGCCATCTTGACATACAGCGGAATCGGGTGAACCGGGCTTACTGTATAACACACGGTTCCCTGCACATGCGCTCCTGTGCGCTTTGCGGTTTTAATCGACACTTCCATATTCCTGATGTCGTTGACAGCATCGAAAATCCTGAAAATATCAATACCTGATTCGGCGGCATGCTCAACGAATTTAACAACAATGTCATCCGAATAATGCCTGTAACCCACAAGGTTCTGGCCGCGAAGGAGCATCTGGAGAGGAGTTTTCCTGATGACCTTTTTAAGCGCGCGAAGCCTGTCCCAGGGGTCTTCGTTCAAATAGCGTATCGAAGAATCAAAAGTCGCCCCGCCCCATACTTCAAGCGAGAAGAATCCCACATCGTCCATCTTCTCGGCAATGGGAAGCATGTCTCTTGTTCGCATGCGTGTGGCGATAAGGGATTGGTGGGCGTCTCTGAGGGTCGTATCGGTGAGTTTTACTTGAGCCATGGTTTATGTGGCTTAATTGGTTGTATTGTTATTTAATTTATGGTATTTTCCACAAACTTGCAGAAAGGTCTTTAATATCGCCAGACCAATAGAGACTTATAAACAGGTGAAAGTGCATGTCTGAGGCACAGATATTGAATGAAATAAGAAGGGATTTGAATTTCCTTAAGGAAAAGATAATCCTGATTGAGATCACAGTGAACGAAATAGACAGCGACGTGCATAGGAAAACTTAATCCTGAATATGTAAAAAACTTGAAAAAATCGAGAAAGAGGACAAAAGAGTACATTTCTCAGGTTATAGCCAAAAAAAGAGATAACTTTTTAAGTTAAATGGCTTATTGGATTTCTTCGGCTGTGCGCAGCCGTAACATGAGAAAAACTTATAACTTCCTTTTTCTATTCAGATAAGGTGATAAATTCTGCCCAAGAAAGCTTTAATCAGCGTTTCTGATAAAACCGAAATAATTGATTTTGCAACAGGGCTTGTCCATCTTGGTTTTGAGATAATTTCAACAGGCGGGACTTCCGGGGTTTTAAAAAAAGCAGGCATAAAAGTGAGGGATGTCTCGGAGATTACGGGATTCCCGGAGATGATGGAGGGCAGGGTAAAGACGCTCCATCCGAAAATACACGGCGCCATTCTTGCGCTGCGGGATAATCCGGCACACGTAAAAGAAGCGGAAAAACAGGGCATCAAGTTAATTGATATCGTTGCGGTCAACCTTTATCCTTTTGAAGAGACGGTGGCACGGGGCGGCAGCCTGGAAGAAGCCATTGAAAATATAGATATCGGCGGTCCTGCGCTTGTCAGGGCTGCTGCAAAAAATTACAGGCATGTGGCAGTAGTAACAGATCCCGCGGATTATCCTGTTGTCCTGAAAGAGCTTGAAGACGGGGAAATAAGCCAGAAAACCAGAGAGCGCCTTGCTGTCAATGCATTCAGGAAAATAGCCGATTATGACTGCGCGATTGACACATACCTGAGCAACAAGCTTACTAATGAAGATATCCTGCGCCTGAAATTCGTGGAAGGCAGGACACTGCGATATGGAGAGAACTGGCACCAGAGTGCTAAATTCTACAAGGAGCCCGGCGTTACCGAACCTTCCGTCGCTAACGCAAAACAGCTTCACGGAAAGGCCCTGTCGTATAATAATTATGTGGATGCCGAGGCTGCATTGAACGTGGTTCTTGAATACAGGAATAGCATTGCCGTGGCAGTCGTTAAACACACCAATCCATGCGGATTCGCAATCGGCAGGACACTTCTGGGGGCTCTGTCAAGGGCGTGGGACGGCGACCCCGTATCATCATTCGGCAGCATAATCTGCATGACGCGAAAACCCGACCTTGCAACACTGGAATTCCTCAAAGGAAAGTTCGTGGAATTGATAATCGCTCCAGGATACGATGAGGATGCGCTTCTATTTTTGAAGAACAAGAGCAAAGACCTGCGGATTCTCGAACTGCCCATGGATAATGGGGAACCGCTTGAGAATACGTATCATTATATCGTTGGCGGCATGCTTGTACAGTCGCGCAACATGGGATTGTATGCAAAATGGAATGTGGTCACGCAGCATCCGTTCCCTGAGGATAAAAGAGGGCTTGCCGAGTTTGCATTGAATGCCTGCAAATATACAAAATCCAATGCAGTTGTCATAGCATGGGAGTATGAAATGGGATTTTACCAGATACTTGCAATAGGCGCGGGCCAGCCAAACAGGGTGGATTCGATACGGAAACTGGCTGCTACAAAAGCCCGGGAGAACCTGAAATTATTGTATGAAAGGGAAAAACCGGACATTAGCGAGGATGAATTTGCCAGAAATATCCTGGAAGAGTGTGTACTTGCATCCGATGCCTTCTTCCCGTTCGATGATAGCATCATTCACTCGGCTGAGAATCATATCAGATACATAGTATCGCCCGGAGGGTCAATCAGGGACAAAGAAGTTATTGCTACTGCAAACAGGCTGGGCGTGTCGCTGGTGTTTACAGGAATGAGGCATTTCCTGCATTAAGATTAAAAAATTATAATTTCCCCATCTTCTTCAAAAGCTCTGCATTCAGCACGCTTGCGCCTGCTGCGCCTCTTATGGTATTATGCCCCATGCAGATGTAGCGTATCCCGGGGCGGATGCGCCCGACGGATACAGTCATGCCGCCACCAATGTTCCTGTCCATGCGCGGCTGGGGTCTGTCTTTTTCTTCCTTGACCTCGATTACCGGAGTGGGTTCTGTGGGCAAGTCCGAAAGTCCCGGGTCAAAATCAAGGAAAGCCTGTTTAACCTCATCAGTCGAAGGATTCTCAGCCATTTCAACCCAGACTGCTTCCGTGTGACCATCCATAACCATAACGCGATTGCAGCTTGCGCTCACCTTGAAAGGCGCATCAACTACCTCGCTCCCGTTGAATTCGCCAAGCAGTTTTCTTGTCTCAGTCTCCACTTTCTCCTCTTCCTGACCGATATAAGGAATCACATTGTCAAGAATCGCCATCGAAGGCACGCCATCGTATCCTGCGCCAGAGATTGCCTGCATCGAAGCCAGGTAGATTTTCTCAATCCCGAACTTCATGAGCGGCTTCAGGGTCACGACCATCATTATAGTGGTGCAGTTGGGATTCGTGACCACATAGCCGTCCCATTTGCGCTTATCCTGCTGGATATCTATAAGACCGAGATGTTCCGGGTTCACTTCAGGGATTACAAGCGGTATGTCCTTCACCATGCGAAGCGCGCTGGCATTACTCGCTACAACAAAACC
>CABMII010000137.1 GCA_902386255.1 uncultured archaeon | reverse complement strand
CCCAGGCGCAGGCAGCCCAGCAGGAACAGGCCCGCGCCGAGTATGAATCAAAGAAGGCTGCAATCATGCGCCAGATACTCACGCCTGAAGCAAGGGAGAGGTTAAATACCCTCAAGATGACAAAACCAGAGCTTGTGGCGAACGTTGAGGCGCAGTTGATATCTCTTGCGCAAAGCGGAAGGCTAACGACTAAAATAGATGATGTCAAGCTAAAGGCATTGCTTCTCCAGTTACAGCCAAAGAAGCATGAGATGCAGATTAGAAGAGTGTAAATAATTCCAATCCGAGTATAGAATCAACCATCCTGAATGTTTCAAGTATCTCAACTGAAGATTTTTTGTCAGGATTTATACCTTGAAGCGCATCTGTAAACTCTTCCACTACTCTTAACGCCTTCCCTGTATTCAGGTTATCATCCATCGCGCTCTCAAATTTTTTCCTGGCTTTAATCACGATTTTTTCGGCATCGTCCCTGCCGTTTGCATTCTTTAATTCTTCGATAGTATTTTGGATATCCATGAGCACCTTTCCGGCTTCACGAAGCCCTGGAAATGTGAAATTAAGCCTTCTCCTGTAACTTGCGCAGAGTAAAAGGTACTTTATCGCCATAGGTTCGTACCCCATCCCGATAAGGTCGCGCAGGGTATAGAAATTACCTGCAGATTTTGACATCTTACTGCCTTCGATCATAAGATGCCTGCAGTGAAGCCAGTATTTTGAGGGATTTTTACCGAATGCCCCGAAATTCTGGGCTATCACGTTCTCATGATGCGGGAAAATATTATCCACGCCACCTATATGTATGTCAAAACGCCTGCCAAGATGCTTTGTGCACATCGCCGAGCACTCTATATGCCAGCCGGGGCGGCCTTTTCCAAGCTCGGTTTCCCAGAACACATCGCCGTCTTTTTTCTCGTATGATTTCCAGAGAGCAAAATCCGAAACAATGGAGGTATCCTCCCCCCATTCGTCGCGTTTTATTTTCTTTTTCCCGACTTTGAGCTTAAGATGCGAGAGCTTCCCATAATCCTGGAATTTTGAAACATCATAATAAACCGAGCCGTCTTTTCCGCGATATGCAAAACCCCGCTCTATCATTTTTTTTATTATGTCAATTATCTCAGGAACATGTTCTGTCGCCCTCGGGAAAACATCCGCATCAAGGAGAGCCAGTGTTTTCATATCCTCAAAAAACACCTTTGAATAGAATTCGGTCATTTCCCGAAGAGTTTTTCCTTCTTTTTTTGCTGTTTCTATGGCTTTATCCTCAATATCGGTGATATTCATAACCCGTTTTACTTTATAACCATTAAAGCGCAGGTATCTCACGAGCACATCCTCAAAAATAAAAGTCCTGAAATTCCCGATATGGGCATACTGGTAAACCGAAGGGCCGCATGTGTATATCCCCACAACGTCGCCTATCGGCTCAAATTTTTCTTTTTCCCTTGTAAGCGTATTAAAAAGCTTCAGCATATCACATTCTCCTGAAACTCAGGATACCTACTCCCATTGCCAGAAGGGCAAATAGAAACATTATTGCGGCGTCATAGTATATCGGGAAATGGTTTATGCCGAGGATAATGCCCCGCATGGCATCCACACCGTAGGTCAACGGGTTAACGTAGGTGGCTTTCTCAAGCCATGAAGGGAGGTTGCCGACCGGGAAAAGCGCACCGCTAAAGAAAAACATGGGCCACATCACAAAATTTATAACAAGACCGAACCCTTCAGGGCTGTTGAGATTGGCGCCAATCACAAGCCCGATGCTTACCATGGCGATTGAAATCAGAAGGAGCATTAAAAACGCCTGGATGAGAACAAGCGGCGTCAGGGGGACTTTGATAAATAAACCGATTATCAGGAGGAATATACCCTGCATCATCGCATCTGTCGCCCCGCCGAGCATCTTTCCCGCGAAAACACTCGCTCTTGATACAGGCGCGACAAGAACTTCTTTTAAGAAATCAAGTTTCCTGTCCCAGATGATATATACGCCGTAGAAAAGGGATGTGAAAAGTACAGCCATCACCGCTATCCCCGGATAAATAAAAACCTGATAAGAATAACCGCTGATAACATTGACGGTCGAGCCGACGCCTGCCCCGAAGGCAAATATCCAGAGAAGCGGCGAGATTACAGACGAAATGAGGCGTTCCTTCTCCCGGACATATATTTTAGCCTCACGGAGCCACACTGCATAGATTCCTTCAATTTCACTAATTAACTCGCTCATCTTTTCATCACCCTTTCCCAGAAACCGCCCTCACCTTCACCTTCGCGTATCTCCCTTCCAGTGTAATGCAGGAATACATCGTTAAGCGTCCCGCTTCTCACCTCAACAAAATCTATCGGGCCCGTATGGGCAAGAAGGTCCTGGAGATGACTGCTTGCATTTTTAATCGAAAGGTAGAGCAAACCGTCTTTTTCCTGCACACTCTTCACGTAATCAAGCTTTTTTATTGTTTCTATATCGCGAGCTTTTTGTTTGATTTTGACCACGTCACCTGCTACCTTGTTCTTAAGCGTCTGGGGATAATCAAGAGCGACAATTTTCCCGTAATCGATTATCGCAACCCTGTCGCACAATTGTTCCGCCTCTTCCATATAATGAGTGGTAAGCATCACGGTCATGCACTCCTTTTCAGCAAGGTTAACGATATATTCCCAGATATGTTCCCTTGTCTGGGGGTCAAGACCAAGCGTAGGCTCATCCAGAAAAAGGATTTTGGGATGATGCATTATCCCGCGCGCCAGTTCAAGGCGCCGCCGCATACCGCCCGAATAAGTGTTAACAAGGTCATCAGCCCGCTTTTCCAGGTTCACAATCGAGAGGACTTCATCTATACGCTGCTTTCGGATTCCCCTTGGGACGCCAAAAAGAAGATTGTGCATTGCAAGGTTTTCCCGCCCTGTGAGCAGGTCGTCCACGCTTGGCGCCTGGAATACTATGCCAATGGATTTCCTTACCTTTCCGGATTCTCTCACGATATCAAAACCGTTCACCCATGCCCTTCCGGAAGTGGGTTTCAAAATGGTGCAGAGCATTGAAATAAGCGTAGTCTTGCCGGCGCCGTTAGGGCCCAGGAGTCCGAAAATCTCACCTTCTTCAACTTCAAGGTTTAAGCCCTCAACTGCCGTTATTTTCCCGTACTTTTTGGTAAGACCCTCGGTTTTGATGACCATAGAATCAATTATGAACGTGAAGGATAAAAATCTGATGGAATTAATTTACCAGAATAACATCTTTGGGACTTTCAACCACAATCTCCCTTTCATCTTTGTAAATTGAAACTTTGCCTGTAATCCTGACGCTGTCCCCTGTTTTTACAGAATCATACACTTCCACAGCACCGTTATTTTTGGGTATGAACACATTGACATTCAGGTTTGAAAGCTTGAGTATCAGATTATCTCCTTTCCCTGTCATCTGCTTGCTGAGTATCGTACCTTCCGCATAAACACGCTCATCGATTTTTGAATCAGATGAATATACGTTTTTTTGCGGAGAAAAACCGAAATATGCGATAATAAGTGAAAGTACTGCCACCACCAGCAGTACCACAACGATTTTTTCCTCTTTCTGCATCATCTATTTATTAATAGACACAAGCGTGACATTGAAGACCAATGTCTTGCCAGCAAGTTCCGGGTTCTTGTCCATTATTATGGACGTCTCATTGAAACTGACCCTCATCGGGATCATCTGGCCAAACATGTTCTGGATCGGAATCACAGTATCGGGAATGGCATTATGTCTCAGTGTGATATTAACGTTATTCAAACCAATTACGGTAGTGTTCCATGGGGCACCTTGTAACTGGATGACTTCGTTCTTGCTAACATTAGCTTTTATTGTAATGTTTTTCTCATCAATTTTTACAACAGTATCATTCCATGGCGCCCCTGACGACCACATCTGGTCGCCTACTTTAAGATTATAGGATAATGACACATTGGAAGTAATATTCAGGATTGTCAAATTAATATTTGTATCAGGGATTTGAACGATTTCGCCGACTTTGTGGTTTGGACCTAATGTTCCCTCAAACTGGTTAAGCGGAACTTCAAAAACCTTTGGTATTTCTCTTGTTGCAGAGACATTTTCTATTATTTGAATTGTCTGGATTATCATAGGATCAATTAAACCGTAGCCCTTTTCAGGCGGAATCTGTATAGTTTTGGAATCCCCGACCTTCATTCCTACCACGCCTTCATCAAATCCGGGAATAACTTTCCCTGACCCCACAACGAATTGAAGAGGTGTATACTTTTTTTCAGGATTGAACAAATTATTTTCTTTTGCCACGGCCTCAATATTGGTATCAAACACCTTCCCATCTGTTAGGCGCCCGATATAATTAACAGAAATATTGTCCCCTTGTTTAACTGCTGCTTTCTGACCAACGCAGCCGCTGAGTAATATCAAGGCTGCAAGTAAAAGAATTACTAATTTTTTCATATTATCACGCTACCATTCAAAGCGATGATAATGTATAAGTAATTTGTGATAAGAACCGCAATATCTTTGTCGTCTTCTCTTGTAGAAAGATATTTTAAATAATCCCTTCATCAAAGCCATCTATGCAAATTCAGGATCTCATATTGCCGCTTATCATCCTTACATCAGGTTTTGTCATCGCCAATATCCTTAATTTTGTGCTTGAAAAACTCAGGAAAAAAGCCGAAACGGCAGAAACGAAGCTGGATGATATCATATTACATGCGCTTGGTAGACCGCTGTATATCCTGGTTATTGTAATTGGCGTTTATTATGCAATCCACCAGACGCCGTATTTAGGGGATTTGATAGATCATTATGATGGAGGATACAAATACAGGCACTTTATCCTTACCATTTTCGGAACCTGGATAGTCGCTTCCCTTGCAAAAAGGATAATCAGGGAATATGGTTATGAATTAGCCGCCCGGACTGAAGGGCAACTGGATGACAGGCTTGTAGCCCTTGCAGACATGTCTGCAATGTACATTATCTGGCTTATCGGCATCATGATTGCCCTTGGCGCTGTTGGCATCGAGATAACGCCTCTTATCACGACCATGGGCATCGCGGGTCTTGCAATCGCCCTGGCAGCCCAGAACCTGCTTTCAAACGTGTTCGGGGGAGTGACCATCACACTTGATAAGCTCTATAAGGTCGGGGACAGGATTGAACTCAGCGGTGTTTATGGCGATGTCTATGAGATCAAACCCAGGTACACGAGAATAAAAACGCTGGATAATATGATTATCACCATCCCAAACGCAAGGGTGATTAATGAGCAAATAACAAATTACGCTGACCCGGATACAACCGTGAGGGTGAAAATACCGATAAGCGTTGCTTATGGAACTGACCCGAAAAAAGTGGACGAAATACTGTTCGATATAGCATCGAAAACACCGAAGGTACTAAAAAACCCAAAACCTATTGTCCGCTTTACTGAATATGCAGCATCCTCACAGAATTTCGAACTTCTCGTCTGGATAAGGCATTATGATGACAGGCATCCTATCCTTGATTCGATTTTCAGGGAGATGTTTGCACGGTTTAAGAAAGAAGGTATTGAGATACCCTTTAACCAGATGGATGTCCATATTAAGAAAGATCAAAAATGAACATTAACAAAAAATCGCTCATCTCCGCAGCATGCAGTTTCGTTCTCGCGATGGGCATAGTTGTTATTCTGGTCATTGCGACACTGCCTATGGTATCTCATTTTTCTTTGGGGATTCAAAGAAACTACTCGCTTTTTATTTTCTTTTTTTCTTTATTGGTTGTAGCTCCTCTTGTTTCGCAAAGATTGAACCGCCTTCCCGATATTAAAAAAATATTGGGCTGGACGTTCATAGGGCTCGGGGCGGAATTTCTCATTTTTCCTGTTACAATCCTTTTTCTTATTTTGAGTTCCCCATCGATTGTGGCTTTGCTTCTTGGAGGAATGACCTTCGCGCTTTCGGTTGTTTTTGGCATACCAGCCAGTTTGATAAGCTTTATTATGGGAATTTCACTAGTTAAAAGTAAAAGATAATATGACCGAAGACGAAGAACTTGCCAGGATAAAAAAGAAGAAACTTGAAGAGCTGATGAAACGCCAGCAGGATATTCTGACCCCGCCTGTCGTCATAGAAGTGTTCACTCCCCGACATGCCCACACTGTCCGAGGGCGCTTGAAATGGCAAGGCAGCTTGCGATGGAAATGCCAGGCATAAAGGTTGTGGAGCAATCAACCGCTACGCCGCAGGGTTATGCAAAAGCTGCTTTTTATGGTGTCCAGGCGGTTCCAACCGTATTCATTAACGGCAAGCGTGCTTTCGTTGGAGCGCCGCCTTCGATCGAGGCATTGAGACAGGCTGTGAAGTAATTAAAAAATATGAATTGCAATTTTGAGGCTTTTCATACAATGTCTTTCTTTTTCTCTTCGAATTCTTCTTTGCTTATTTCCCCTTTTGCATATCTTGCCTTGAGGATTTCAAGCGCAGACTCAGGTCCAGCTTTAGCGCCGCCGTGTTCCCACAGGTACTTAATTAGCAGCACAATCCCGATGAGCACTAGGAGCCAGAATATAAACCCAAGTATCCACCAGCCGCCGCCCATGCCATATCCGTCCATCATTCCGTATTGCATATTAAACCTCCACAGATAACCATTGATTTTTGTAATATAAAAAGAAAGCGGTTAATAAAAAAATATAAAAAAAGAAGGGCTTGCGCCCATCAAAGTGCTGTTTTTTAATTATTCAGTCACAAGTACATCAGGCGCTCGATGGCTGATTTTTAGGCCTTTGCCCATGCCTTTCACTTTGACGCCCATTATCTTCTCATGTGCAAGCTCGGCGGCTTTCTTTCCAGCAAGAAGCATGCCTCCGAATATTGGTCCCATGCGCGGCGCACCGTATGTGGACGTTGCCGACATGCCTGCGACGATGAGACCCGGATATATCTCATGCGTAAGCTCAACTGTCTGTTTCTCGGCTTCATCTACCCAGAGAGAACCACAGCCCTTAGGTTCATCGATATTTGGCAACCTCTTCTGTTGCCAGAGTCTCCTTACAAGAACCGAATCATGCCCCGTAGCATCAATTACCACTTTTGATCTTATCGCTATCGGGTCCATGCATGTAATGAATTTGGGCATTTGTTGTACAGGGTACCACTGGATAACAACGCCATCAACATGGTCTTCCTTTAGTATCAGGTCTTCCACATTCGTAGAGTTGAGCAATTTCACACCTGCATTGCAGGCGCTTGACAGCATCTTTGAGACCATCTCAAAAGAATCGCAAACATATAGCCCGTTGCCGGCATCCTTGAGATTCACGCCGCATTCCTCAAGTATTTTGTTAGCTGGAGCACCGACTGTATTCTTAGGCATAAGATAGCCGCCCTGCCACATGCCTCCGCCGCCATAGATGTTTCTTTCTATCATGACGGTCTTAAGACCCTTTTCTGCACAGTATTTTGCAGCCGTGACACCGCAGGGCCCTGAACCGACAACCACAACATCGCTGTCAAGAATATTCTCTATGAAATCATCCAGGAATTCATTAACTATCGTTTTTGTGACATGTATCTCGCTGATATTCGTCATTATTTCACCCTGAGTTAATAGGGCTTCAGCCGACTATAAACTTTTCGAAGCAAAGACAACAAGATTTATGTTCGTTGAAATAAATTATCATAGCAGGAACAATCAATGGCTAATTTCTCCTTAGATACTATATTTGCAGGCGGTTCTGTGATACTTACTTTCATCGGGTTCTATTTTGTAACCCGGATATGGATAAAATGGAGAAATATCGATATGGATATACTTAAGGCCAGGGTTTTTCTTAATAAAAAGTTCCTTGAAACGAACTGGGGATATATTTTCCTTTCAGGCGCTTCATTTACAGTCCATGAGTTCCTGGATTTCCTGATACGTTTAAATTATACGACCAGCTCTTATATTGAATCGTTATCTGAAGTATTTGAATTCCTGGCTATGTTATTTCTTGTCATCCTGGCATACGAATGGTTTGTTCTGGTATCCGCAAAAAAGAATCAATTTTTATGAACTAACGCATAATAACTATTATAGCAGTACCTACCTCAAAAACATCCACCGCTTTTCCTTTCAGGAGCCTTTCTTTTTCAACCGTGAAATATGAGTGGTCAAGTGTAACGTATTCCTCATCTACATGGATGGTGATACTTCCCGATTCAGCGGCTTTTGCATCTGCTTTTATGAGGGCTTCTGCAATAGGTTTTGCTTTATTCCTGAATGCTTTACCAAGAACCTTCATGTTGGGCTTGATTCCGGTTGGCACCATTTCAAAATCCGGCGTCCCGGTGTTGAGTTTAATTACAGAATTGGCAGCACCTGCAATATCCGATGCATCCGGGATAGATGAATAAATCTCTATGTCTGCAAGAGGCGTGTTTAAAGCCATGCCGTGTTCGGATTTATATCGCCTGATAGCAGCAGTTATCTCTTTTATCAATTCACCTGTCGCCTCCGCTTCTTCATCGATAAGCGATTCATCCGCATGCGGCCACGGCTGGAGATGGACGCTTTCCTGCTTTATGTGGGAATATATTTCTTCGGTGAAATAAGGCAAAAACGGCGCAAGTAGCTTTGAAAGAGTTTCAATCGCTACGTAAAGCGTATATTGTGCTGCCTGTTTTCTTTCCCCCTCTTCTCCATATAACCGAGATTTTACAAGCTCGATATAGTTATCTGCAAGGATATCCCAGGTAAATCCCCGGATTGCTTTGAATGTCTCATCAAACTGGTAGGCATCCATTTTTTCAGTTGCTTCTTTTACCAGCCTGTTCAACTTGCTGAGAAGCCAGAGGTCAATAGGCGCGAACGGGGCCGGTGTATCGGAAATATGAGGCATGGAGAAGCGCACAATGCTCCATAATTTCTGCAAAAACCGCGAACCTGCGACAACATCTTTCCATGAGAATATGATATCCGAGCCGGTTGTACCGCCAATGGCAGCCCACTGCCTGAAAGCATCAGCCCCGTACTGCTTGATAACTTCTTCAGGTATAACGAAGTTATTGCGGGATTTACTCATCTTGTGACCGTCCTCACCAAGTACCATCCCGTTGAGCAGTATGGTATCCCACGGCTTTGTATCAAGCAGCGCTTTTGACCGGAGGATTGTGTAGAAAGACCATGTGCGGATAATGTCATAACCCTGCGGGCGAAGCTGTGCTGGCAAAAGCAGCGGATGGTCGCTCAGCCATCCAGAGACATGAAGAGCAGATATGGATGAATCCATCCATGTGTCAAGGACATCCTCTTCCCCTCTCCATTCAGTGGAACCGCAATCGCATGCTTCAGGCGGCTTTTTCTGCGTCGGTTCAAGCGGCAGCCACTCTTCTTTTGCAACTTTTGTCTTGCCGCACTTTTTGCAATACCATGCCGGAATCGGTGTGGCAAAAATCCTCTGCCTTGATATGCACCAGTCCCATTCCATTGTACCTGTCCAATTCTCAAGCCTCACTTTCATATAGTCGGGAACCCAAGCGACCTGGTTTGCGGTATTGAGTATATCGTCGTGGATTATCCTGACAAACCACTGACGCTCAGAGAGGATTTCAATAGGCGTCTTGCATCGCCAGCAAAGACCCACGTTCTGCGGCAGCTCTTCCTGTTTGTAAAGGATTCCCGCATTTTTCATATCCCCGATAATGGCTTTCTTGCATTCTTCCGTGCTTAAGCCAGAATATTTGCCTGCAATCTCTGTCATTTTCCCGGTCTTATCTATGGCTTTTCGAAGTGGAAGTGAGTGCTCGACCCACCATCTTACGTCCTGCTTGTCGCCAAATGTGCATATCATGACAACGCCAGTGCCGAAGGTGGGGTCAACATTCTTGTCTGCTATGACCCTGACTTTATGACCGAATACCGGGACTTTTACTTCGGTGTTCACATATTCGCCGTATCTCTCATCATCAGGATTTACTGCAACCGCAACGCAGGCGGCAAGTAATTCGGGTCTTGTTGTTGCAATTTTTAGTTTATCAAAATTAAGGTAATTCAGGCTGGTGTTTCGTGAATCGTATTCGACCTCGGCAAACGCAATCGCAGTTTCACAGCGCGGGCACCAGTTCACAGGATGGTTTTGCTGGTATATCATGCCGCTTTCGTACATCTTAACGAAAGACCGCTGCGTCTTGCCATAGTATGCGGGTTCCATGGTGATGTATTCGTTGCTCCAATCGATTGAAAATCCAAGGCGGCGCAGGCTTTTTCTCATGCGTCCGATATTTGTTTCGGTCAATTCCACGCACATGCGGCGAAACTCCTCGCGCGAAACCTGGCTCTTGGTGATGCCGTGTTTTTCTTCAACTTTCACTTCAGTAGGGAGGCCGTGGCAGTCCCAGCCTTCGGGGAACATCACATTGTAGCCGCGCATCCTCTTGTAGCGCGCCACGAAGTCGATGTAGCACCAGTTAAGCGCATTGCCGATATGGAAATTCCCGGTCGGATAGGGCGGAGGCGTATCGATTATGAACTGGGGTTTTTCAGAGTTCCAGTCAAAGTAATACATGGAGTCCTGCCATGTATCCAGCCATTTTTCTTCAATGGCGTTAGAATCGTATTCTTTGGGGAGTTCCATATTGCCGCTGTGATAACTTGCATGATTAATAGAATTATCGGTTTTTGGAAGTATAGTTAAAAACCAAACAATTGAAACTATCTTTGCGACCTTGCGACTCTGCGGTGAATAAAATCGCACACCGCAAAGGCGCCAAGTACGCAAAGTATTCACAAGAATATGTTTGAAAAATCAGTTTCTCGACTATATTTGAGTTTCCAAGATTTTGGAATTTACAAAACATCCGATTTTGAATAACCTATTTATGCCACAAAACCCTTTCATATAAACGGGAGAAGGCAAATTGGAAATATATTATGATATACTCATTTGATGGTAAAAAACCCGTAATATCGAAAAATGCATTCATAGCAGAGACAGCCTGCATCATCGGGGACGTTTCAATCGGGGAAGGCTCAAGCGTCTGGTTCAACTCGGTCATCCGTGGCGACAGGGCAAAAATCCGTATTGGCAAAGGCTGTAATATCCAGGATAATTCTGTCATACATTCGGATGACAGGAATGTGGAGATTGGCGACGGAGTGAGCATCGGGCATGGGTGCGTCATGCACGGCTGTCTAATCAAAAATAATGCGCTCATAGGCATGAACGCCACCATACTGCACGGCGCAGAAATCGGGGAATATGCCATCGTGGGCGCGGGGGCATTAGTGCCGCCCGGTCATAAAATCCCGGCAAGGAGCGTGGTTATGGGAGTGCCGTGCAAACATGTGAGGACGACGACTGAGGAAGATATTATGCTTATAAAAAGTACCCTGAGGAATTATGAGATATTGACAGAGAGGTACTTATCCTCAGGTAAAATTAAAAAAGTAACCGTTGATTGAAAAACCACAGAGAACGCAGAGGACACAGAGAATCAAAATACAAATCTCTGTGCTCTCCGTCCTCCGTGGTTAATTATCTGACCGGGATTGACAATCCAGAATAAAATAATCTTTGCGACATCAGCGCCTCTGCGGTGAGATTAAACCGAACACCGCAAAGACGCAATGAGCGCAAAGCATTCTTAACCCGTGGGGTCTACCAATATGCGAAATATAGAAATAGAAGAACTCGGCGCCATGCCGATAACGGAGCGGAAAGTCGAAGTAGTTGAACGAAAAGGACTGGGGCATCCCGATTATATCTGCGATTCCATAATGAACCAGGTATCAGTCGAACTCTGCAAGGAGTACATGGAAAGATTTGGCGCCATCATGCACCACAACATCGATAAGGGGATGCTGGTAGCAGGGGAGGTAAAAACCAAATTCGGCGGCGGCGTTATCCTGAAGCCGATGCGCCTGATTTTCGGGGACAGGGCAACCTTTGAGGTAGAAGGTGAATCCATCGATGTCAATACAATTGCAATAGATGCCGCGAAGCAATGGCTCAAGGACAACCTGAGATTTGTGAATTCTGATTCTGTCCATTACCAGGTCGAGCTCGCCCATGGTTCGGCAGAACTCACTGATATCTTCAAAAGGAAGGGAACAATACTTGGGGCAAACGATACTTCGGCAGCGGTCGGATATGCTCCGATGACGCCGACTGAGACAATGGTGCTTGAAACCGAGCGGTTTTTGAATTCCCCGGATTTCAAAAAGCGATTTCCCGAATCGGGTGAGGATATTAAAGTAATGGGCTTGCGTGAAAAGAACGAGCTTCATTTAACCATCGCTGACCCTCTTATTGACAGGTTCATTGAATCCGAGGCTGAGTACTTCAGGAAAAAAGATGAACTTCTGGAGGAGATAAAGACCTACGCAGCGGAAAGGACAGACCTTGAAACTTCAATTTATCTTAATACGCTCGACAGGCAAGGGCGGGGTATGGGTGGGATTTATCTTACAGTCACAGGCACCTCAGCTGAAGATGCCGATTCCGGCCAGGTGGGACGTGGGAACCGCGTGAACGGCATAATTCCGCTGAACAGACCTGTGAGCAGCGAAGCCGCCGCCGGAAAAAACCCGGTTAGCCATGTGGGGAAGATTTATAACGTGCTCAGCCACAGGATTGCAAGCGAGATTTATACGAATGTGCCTGACATAAAGGAAGTTTATGTGTGGCTCTTGAGCCAGATAGGCGAGCCCATAGACCAGCCCAAGATAGCTGCGGCGCAGGTAATTATGGAAAGGGGAGCGCTTGTTGATGTGGAAAAAGAAGTGAATGAGGTTATCGATAGCGAGCTTGCGAATATTCAGGAGTTCTGTATGGAACTGGCATACGGAAAGATTCCGGTGTGCTAATCAAGATTTTTCAGTTCTTTAGCTTTATCCGGCAATCTCTTCCCTATCAATTCAAAAAGCGCATCCGAATCCCCTTCAGCAAGTGAGCGCACATCCTCATCGCCTTTTAAAATCAGTTCTACAAGGTAATTAAGTTCCTCATCTGTCAGTCTATTGACCCTGTTTGCGAAATCCTCAGGTGATTCTGCTAATTTATGCGATACCGGGAGCAGGATGAATTTATAATCATGCCCCGGCGCCGGTCCTGTTGCGCCTTCAAGTTCTGGCGCGAGTTTGGCGAGGATGGTTTTATCTAGGTCGGTTAGGGTTTTCATGGTCTATCACGCAGTTCCCATACATCTGTGGATGCAGTCACAGATATATATAATCGATTCGTTTTTGAGATTGCTATAAAAGTTGGTGTATATATCATAAGAGGTTCATTCTGACCAGAAAAGGTAAGGATGATTTCAGTCAAAAATATCGGTGGAAAAGGCAAAGTTGAGGCAGCAAGATGAGCGATCTTAAAAGGCTGTGGAAGGAAACTGAAGATTTCGTTCACTCTTATGAGAAGGAAATTGCAGAAAAGTACATTAATTTTCTCAGGGAAGTAGCAAGGTATTATATTTCAAAAGGCAAAAGAGTATTCTTTAGAGAAAACAGGGTTGTGCATTACGGCGAAGGAGGTTTTGGGTGGATGGTTATTGAGTGCGATGATGACGAGTACGAAGTATTCGACTCACATATTTTAGAAATAAGGTTCAAACCGAGATTGAACGAAAAAGACATCGTAGGCGCTGTTGAGATTAAAGAGAAGAATTTACGGGATATAAAATATGAAATTTAAATCCCCTATCGAATATAGTCCTCCTGTAAAGAGTTTAAGAGAAATAATGGAAATACTGGCGGAGCATAAAGAGGAGATTCATGGAAAATATAAAGTTAATGAAATTGGCATTTTCGGCTCTTACGTTAGGGGTGAACAGAGGAAAACAAGTGATATAGATATTCTCGTAAAATTTGAAAATGAGGAATCTGTTCGTGGATTTGAATTTATAGGTTTAATGACCGATTTAGAAGACTGTATTCAAAAAATACTTGGAATAAAACCGAATCTTGCATCGAAAAGACATGCAATGCAATCGGATAAATGGAAGGATATAGAAAAAGAAGTGATATATGTTCAATATGGAAACTGAAAGAAAATAAAAAATTGGTTAGGAAACTCAATCGGGTGCTTATTGCGTGCTGTTTCATTTCTCTATTTCTTTCGTAAATTGTAACCAAATCTCTGGAATATTATTTGCCAGAAAATCTAAATGAGCCTCATCAAGCATGAATCCGTATGCGTGAACGAAAAAATGTCTGAAAGTTAGGTACTCATAAAGTTGATCCGAGAGTTTTTCTGATATAACCTGAGTTTGACAGTTGATAAATCTTTTCTATCGGGAATGTCCTCTTTTTTGGCAGGAAAATCTATTTGACAGTTAATAGAAATTTACTAAATATCTTAGCAATTTGCTATATTATTCCCCGATT
>CABMII010000136.1 GCA_902386255.1 uncultured archaeon | reverse complement strand
GGCGGAAATTTTTGGCAAACTTCAGCTTGGAACATTCATTCCCAACTGAATAAAGATTTTGTTAGACCCACAGTTTACTTAGCGCTGCTATTTGATTTTGATGATTTCTTATAAACTCCGGTCAGAAACATCCTTGATTTTTGGGTGAGCGAGCCTTGTCCAGAGCCTGATAATCTTGTAATCGCGTTCTTCTTTCTTAACGTCAACCGAAAGCCCCCCATTATTGATACGGATTGTTGCCTCACTAATTGCACAGCGAAAAAACCTTTCCCCATTACCCTGGAGATTTATGATTGTCTTGACGTGCTGTATAAGCCCGGCAGTCTCTAAAAGTTTCAGATTTCTGTAAACAGTCGCAAGGGGTATGCTGAGTTCCTGACTCAATTGGACGGCTGAGCATTCCTTTAGGGAGGTCAGGGAAATTATTGCTCTTGAGTGCTGATTTGCCAAAAGCTCAATAATTTCTTCATTAGCCATATTGACTTCATATTCCTAATTAGCTCTTTTTAATTGCTATTATTAGTGCTATCAGTGCAAATATATCAAAGACGTTTGATAATAATCTCTCTATGCGCAGGTCGCCAATACGATAAAGGGTAGAAAAGAGACTACCCACCGTTATCAATGCAAAGCCTACAGTAAGATAAAGCATGGAATAATTCCTTGTCCCCAGGTACGCTCGCAGTGCTATTATCGTTAAAGTGATGGCTAATAAAAAACGAACGATAATAACGGCTGTATTTAAGTTAAAGATTTCGTCTGGCATGTTCTCCACGGAATCCTTCGATTCCAGTCTTTCGGTATATTATTAAGTATTAGTCTAAATTAATGATTTCGGCTGGTATCATATTTTGAGAATGGTTATATTACTATTGAAAGCAATTAGATTAAAAACCCAATGAACTCAAGGCACTCCTCCAATCGAAACCAATCCATTTTAACACAAGATAAATGACTACAATCACTACGATGATTGTAATGAAATAAAAAAAAGCCATTCTTGGTATTAACTCTGATGGTTTATATAATTCATCATGTGGAGATGGAGAAAACAAAGCTTCATAAACCATTTTGAATAATTTTATAATATTTGATTCTTTTTTTTCTTCTGTCAAGTTTTATTGCCTTTTCCTTTGTTTCCAAAAATTCTAATGCTTTATCTGGTCATGTGTCTTTCGGTTGCATGCGTGTAGGCTTTGAATTTGTATGAGGCTGGCAAGAAAAAAAGTTTTTAAAGGAGGGTATGACGGTGGTATGTTCCTGCCAGCCTCGCAAGAAGAGTATATTACTTAAGCGATGATAAGTCATTTAGGCCATTATCATTTTGTGAGAATATTGAAAAAAATACATGCAAGGAGAAGTTGTTGAGGACACAATAAAAAGTCGGATAGACTTTTGGATAAGAATCTGATTACCCTGAAATATCGGGTGCTTTGAATACCTATAGCAATTTTCCAAAATTATTTTTCTCTTTTTACCTAGCTAAACTACTGATCTTAAGTTAGCATTTTCAGAAAATGAGAATGGTACATGTCTTTCTTAGCTCATGAAGATATGATATGAAAAGCGCATAATTCCAGGCGATTATTGCCGGATTTAGCAACCAAAAAAGATCAGGAGGTACAATAGATGAATAAAAAAACCATAATCGTATTATTTCTGTTATCACTGGCAATTCTAATAGGAATACCCGAATCTTTTGCATATCCCCAGTACGGTAGTTCATGCAGCGACTGCCATGTCATAAATGCGGCCCAGAATGGGTTAGGGAACGAAATGGGAATATCTGCCGCAGACAGAAATAAAAATGCGGATCTCACCCAGGAAAATGCACAGACGGGAGATAGTCCCAGGCAGATGATGAATCCCATGAGGTATACTTTAGGTGTTATCGGTACCGGTCTCGTTGTAATATCCCAATTCTACAGCCTTCGCAAAAGGGGGAGGTAGCCGTGCATTTAGGTTCGATTAAGACCTGGCTCAATCTGCACAGTTATTTTGGCCTGATTGGCTTTCTTCTGGTTTTGCTTCATGCAGGCTTTCCCTTCCAGTTCAGGTATGCAGATTTCAATGCAGGCACGGTGAGCACATATTTAATGATCATTGCTGTGGTAAGTGGTTTTATCGGCAGGTATCTTTACAGGCTTATGGATGAGGGAGGAAAGAAAATATTCAAGTACTGGCGCGATGTACATATTTCACTTGTGGGAGCGCTGTTTTTTTCTATTGCAATGCATATAATAAGACCATATTAGAAGATTATGGATAAATTAAATATTCATTCCCAATGATTTCAAAAAAATCTCGTGAAGTTAATCAGGCAGCAGATTATACGATTTTATACATTCCTATTCGTTAAAAAAAGTAAAAAACAGGTACCGGAGTTATTTTCTTTTAACCAGTACCGTTATCAGCAGTGCTGAAATTGCGAGAATCACTTCAAATGCCGGTGTTTTTGGCGCAGCAGTCGGCGCCGCTGTTGTGGCTATCGGTGTTGTTACTGTTGGCACTGGTGTTGCAGCAAGGGCTGTTGTATCTATAAATCCTTCATCAACTCCTCCTTTACCGTAGTGACACCTGTAACACCAGCCGTTGCTGATTGTGATCTGCGCGAATGTTGCCGCCTTCGTGTCAAGGTTGAAATGGCAGGTAATGCACTTTTTGTCTGTCGCATTATAATCAGATGCGTGATTCTTTGTACCCATTATCCATTCCGCAAAAGGTGGATTGACCGCAGTCGGAGTGCTCGGATGAGTGGGCGTTGTCGGCGTATAGCTGTTTAATTGAGACGCCGTTCCAAGCGCGCGAATGTCGAGTTTCTGGGGACTGGTCTTGAGAGACAATATGGCATATGCATATGTTTCCGGAATCACGTTTGTGCCATCAGAATACACAACAACCTGATCTTCTTTCTGTCCTTTGGAGAACGTCAGTACCCGATAAGTCGGATCCGAAAGGTTGCCTATTACCGTCGCCCGTAACTTTTGCCCTACGAACTGGCTGATAGCCTTTGTCGGGTCATCGATGCGTGTCGGCACGAGGTCGTCGGAAAGTCCATTCACCCTGATGAAATAATCACCCGCGGTTATTCCGCTCAGGTCAAACTGGGCTGTGCTGCCTGCCACGGTACCTGTTATCATGACCTTTCCGTCCGTCCCGAGCAGTTCAGCCATGGTGATGGATGTTGCCTTGATATCTCCATCGCCGTCAAGACTGGGCTGCAGGCTGAGAGTCAACCTGCCTGTAGTTGCCTGGGCTGCCGCAAATCCTGTACATATTGTAAGCAATACCACCAGCCCTATCAAAGATTTATTTACCAAATGTTTTCTATCCGTATTCATATTATCTCCTCCAAAAGAACTCATTGGAGTGGATACTATCCCTTTTTTTGCACTCCAATCGCTCTATCTTGTTTTAATAAGTTTTTCTATATGATATATATCTTCCTATATTTCTCAAGAAATCCAATATATACGAAAAATTCCAGGCTGGATTGTAGTAGTTTTATTTGAACGAAATAACTAAATGACTTTGAGTCTGTCTATGTTTATGATGAAGTAAAAGGAGGAAATATGGTAATCCCTAAGATGCTCTATATACCTGAGCAAACCCCGAATGGTCCGCAAACGCTGGATATTTATTCCCGCCTGCTGGATGAACAGATAATACTTCTCACAGGTGAAATCAACGATGATATGGCAGAAAGTATCATCGCACAGCTTCTTTACCTGGAGGCAAAAGATTTCGAAGGCGACATACATTTTTACATAAACAGCCCGGGGGGCGTGATTAGTGCAGGTCTTGCAATCTACGATACCATGCAATGCATCAAGTGCAGCGTTGAAACCATATGCATCGGGCAGGCTGCCTCCATGGCTGCGATTTTACTGGCAGCCGGAACCAAAGGTAAAAGGGTCGCTTTTCCCAATGCGCGAATGATGATACACCAGCCACTCGGCGGGGCGCAGGGACAGGCATCCGATATAGCAATCCAGGCAAAAGAGATGAACCGTGTCAAGAAACGCCTGGATGAAATCCTGGTCTATCACACGGAAAAGCCAATGAAGGTCATTGAGAAAGATACTGACAGGGACTTCTACATGACAGCTGAAGAGGCGGTGGAGTATGGGCTGATTGACAGGATAGTGAGGGCAGGGGAAGGAGTAGTAAAGTGAAATGGACTTTAAGGTGATGTTCATTTGATTGCATTTGCAAAGCAAAAAGCCAGGGAAGGGAAACTGGTTAAAGTGGAGGTTGAATATGATGAGACCATCAAAAAGCTCAATATTACCGGAGATTTTTTCCTGCATCCTGAGGATGTCCTGGATGAGATAGAAAAAAGTATGATCGGCCTGGAAAAGGATGTAAGCTTTGATACGCTGGTTTTCAAAATCCATGAAATAGCCGGGGATGCCAGGATGATTGGCATAAGCCCGGAGTCGCTCGCCCTGGTTATCCGTGAGGCGTTAAAATGAAATGGAGGGTAGTGGGGCTTGAAACACATGACGCCTATTTCAATATGGCTCTTGATGAAGCAATAAGCGAAGGCGTGAGAGCTGGGTCATCGCCGCCAACCATACGATTTTACAACTGGGAACCGAATGCTGTTTCCATAGGTTATTTCCAGAGCATGAGAGATGAGGTTAACCTTCCGATGTGCAGGGAACTGGGTGTTGACCGTATCCGGCGCTGGACAGGCGGAGGGGCGGTGTATCACGATTTTGAGGGCGAGATAACCTACAGCGTTATTGCGCCAGTCGGCATATTCCCGAAGAACATAATAGAATCTTACAGGTTAATTTGCGGATGGCTGGTCAGCGGTCTTGTAAGCCTTGGAATTGAAGCAGAGTTCATGCCGGTTAATGATATTCTTGTAAAGAACAAAAAAATCTCAGGAAGCGCCCAGACAAGGAGAGGCGGGATATTGCTGCAGCACGGCACGCTGCTGTATGGGCTTGACCTGAAAACAATGTTCAGCGTGCTTAATGTGAGCAGGCAGAAGATTACTGATAAGATGATTAAGAGTGCGGAGGAGAGGGTCACCTGCGTTCAATTGCATAGCGATGCGGGGAAGAGGGAGGTTTATGAGGCTCTCATTTGTGCTTTTACTGAAGGCAAGGATTATGAGGTCGGGACATGGAACGAGGGGGAGCTTGCCAGAGCAAGGGAGCTTGCTGAAGGAAAATATAGAAGCGATGAGTGGATGTATCTGAGGTAGGACATAGATTGATATGCAAATGGCCGAAGTTAAGATTCCTATCCAAAAACAATCTAAATAACTTTTCATCTGTTTGTTCCATGGAAACATATTGGTTGTACAGAGCGTTTAAAATTGAATGAACTAATTAGAAAATTTTAAATACTATTGAATCATTTAATGCAAATGTCTGCGATTAAAGGACACGGGAGCGGGAACTTATATGTGCCCTGCATCTAACAGGTCAAGGGCACAATTCCCTCTAATATGAATCGCAACAGGAGGTAAAATTATGAAAGAAAATAACGAAAACAAAATAAAAACTATGGTGGATGACATAAATAAACAATTTATGGGACTTAACCACTACCAGAGGACAATGTTTGCGAAAAAACTGTCGAAAGAATCCGTAATCTCGGCTTACCTATGAGCAGCCCCGTTTGGTAACGGCAGTGCTATTCCAGGTCTCTATGGTATCATGATTTAGGTCATAGTTCATCATACTTTTTATGATTTTATTCTGATGTTGTGCATAAACAAAACTACTAACACTAATTGAAACGGTCTGAGAATCTCGCAAATTATTAATACTCATTCTGGTCATATAATTAACATAAGATGGGGTTGTTTAGAAAAGTTCTGCGCAGCTTCTCGTCTATTAATGGAGTTGGGAAAATGGCAATCAATCAAATAGCAACTATTGCGGTCATGGTATCTGATGAAGATAAAGCAAAAGAATGGTATAAGAAAAAATTGAATTTCGAAATTATGAGCAACGAACCACACTGGATTGTAGTGGGTCCAAAAGGCGTTTCTACAGGAATTCATCTCTGCCCGGATTCAGAACTTGAACCTGGAAACCAGGGTATTGTACTGAAAGCAGATAACGCGGAAAAGACATGCAAAGATTTGAAAAAGAATGGCGTTGAATTCGTGCGTGAACTTGCTAAAGCAGATTGGGATGAAAGTATGAGCTATGCGATATTCAAAGATCCGGATGGAAATGAGTTCATGCTTATGTGATTTTATTTTTAAGAGAGTGTGAAAAACAATTACTGAAAATAAAGTTTTGAACTTCACCGTCCTCATAGAGCAGGATGAAGATGGCATTTATGTGGCTAAGGTGCCTGACATTATCGGCTGTTATACACAGGGTAAAACGGTAGAGCAGGCAATGGACCGGAGTTTATAAGAAATCATCAAAATCAAATAGCAGCGCTAAGTAAACTGTGGGTCTAACAAAATCTTTATTCAGTTGGGAATGAATGTTCCAAGCTGAAGTTTGCCAAAAATTTCCGCCGTC
>CABMII010000135.1 GCA_902386255.1 uncultured archaeon | reverse complement strand
GGCACCTGAATTTAACGGGAATTTCTGAAAAAACACTAGAAATGATGGGGTTCAAGGATTTACTAAAGGAAACTACAGCTGTTGATTTTAAGTTGTAGGGGGGAAAATCTAAACTGTTCAGGTTATTGAAGAATAAGAAACGACCTTCGGTGTCCAGAGTCCATATCATATCATTGGAAAACTCAATTATCGTGCGATAACGTTCCTCACTCTCCTTCAGTGCCTCTTCAATCTGCTTGCGTTCAGTAATATCCATGATATTTCCAAAAACACGCGTTAGCCTGCCATTCTTTCGCTCGGCTTTTCCAATCGTACGTACCCATATATCCTTACCCTGAGCATTCCTGAATTTTAATTCAAGATCATAGGATTCTCCTTCCTCAACTGCTCGTCTAAAAGCACTTTCGATTGTGAGCCTGTCTATGGGGGCGTAAAACTCTATATCCTTGCTCACGTCATTCGGGTCGTAATCCGCAGGTGTGACCCCATAGATTCGATACGTTTCTTCCGTCCAGGTCATCTTTGATGTATTGACATCATATTCCCATCCGCCTAATTTAGTGAGTTGCTGCGTCTCATTAAGTAAGACCTCGCTCTTTCGCAACGCCTCCTCAACCAGCTTGCGCTCTGTGATGTCACGCATAATGGTGGAATAGAACTCCACGCTTCCATCATTCGCTTTGTGCGCAAGAATCATCTGCAAAACCGGAATCTCCTTTCCATCGCATTTTATCAACGCTGTTTCTCCACTCCAGAACCCGTCACGGATAGCCGTCGGGAATCCAACGTTTTTAACCAGCGCTGAAGCCCACTCGGGATGCGCATCGGGAATACTTAATTGTGAAATATCTGCCTTTTCTTCGATGCCGAGCATTTTCCATGCTCCTCTATTCATGTAAAGCGCATTCCCGTTTATGTCCGCAGTGGCGACGAAATCCGGCGTATTTTCAAGGATAGAAGCCATACGCGACAGGGATTGCTCAGCAAGCTTGCGCTCGGTGATGTCCAGGGAAAGCACAAATATGCCCTCAGGCACCGGCTCGACACTGAGCTCGTACCAGTTAGTGGTTCCATCCGGGAATGTGTACTCTGACTCTAACCGTTGGTGGATACGCTCCTCCATGCAGCATTGGTAGGCTGCGAAGATCGCGCTCTTCTCCACGCCCGGGTACATTTCTAGCATGGTTCGGCCGATCAGGTTATCGCGTTTCTGGTGGCCATGCACGGCAGCAATATCGTTGACGTACAGGTAGGTCCAGTTGAAACCGATGATCATGCAGCCTTCGAGAATGTTATCGAGGGTACGCCGTTCACGCTCCTCCGCCTTTATGCGCTCCTCTTCCGCCCGCTTTCGCTCTGTTTCAGATTTTTCTAGCATTCATTGGCTGTTTATATATTTTAAAAATTTAAATGCTTTCCCCAAACTTATGTGCGTCACATGTAACACAAAGTCAACTCAACCGATAGAAATAATCATTGTGCGATATATCTGCTCAACTATTTCAGGATTTGATCCAAATTCCAAAGGAAGATTTATTACTTTTGCTATAACTTCTTCTACATGCTTTGGTGCTTTTACGTCATCAACATTTTTTTAAATTTTTAGGGCTGTCTAACAAATTTACTTCTTTCAAATGGCAACTTTACTATTTCTCGATATATTATGCTTATGTTCACTCTCAATTCATCTATATTTTTATATTCTATCATATGGTACACCTTTTTGTTTAGTTCATATGCTTTTAGGCGCCGAATTTTTGCCTTTGAGAGGAGTTATGGTCATCTATTCCTTTAAGTGAAACATGATTACACTGTCTTCGGTCACCCCAAACCCCGACAAATGTATAAAGTCTGTATACAAGTTATGGAAACAAGAAATAATTCCTGCCTTCTTGCCTCATCGTCAAGCATGTGAATGTTATTAACAAGCATATGTCAAAGACAGATGGTAGAGAATCTTTGGTATTTAAATAAAACAACTATCTAATAGATTATTAATAATTTAAAAATATAGGGGACTTCGAACAAGAGTATTGGAGAAAGGGATAGAGTAGCTGGTTCAATTTTTGCAAATGCGGCTATGACTATTGGAGTGGTTTCCAAAATGGGGAGGAAACTAAATGATAAATAAACTCAAATTAAAAAGAAATGCATTGTCACTCTCTTTAGCGATGATTCTAGGCATCTTTATTTTAATACCGCTGGCGCAGGCAGCTACTCTGGATACTGTTTATTACCAAACAATCATTAACACCGACGGATCTTTGACCTTTAAAAACAAAAATACTGGTGCTATTATTTTAACCAGTTCTCCTCAATATTATTTAAATTACTGCCAGGGTACTAGTTGTTTTGGAATAACCACTAATGGAAACATTAACCCCACTTCAGTCACCAGTGGCAATTTTATTTACATTACCGCAATTGATGACACAAATGCTTATTCAAAAATTACTCATCGATACGAATTAGACACCACCTCTCCTTACGTTAAATACACCGTTACCATACAATACAAGCAGAATGTGAGAGTCAGTGAAGAGAGATTTGATTTTACCGTTCCTGATCAGGGCGCCCAGGTAATGACCAGGGATTTGAGACTTGTTCCCTTTGAACCTCTAAAGATTTATTCGTCTGATCTCTATACGCCAAAAGTAATAAAATTCAATAATGGTTTATCTTTTATTGGCAGCGATACCATGGAATCTATGGAATTATATACCCAGGGAACAAATAGCAAGGTCAGTTTTTCCTCCGATTATAAAGGAAACCATCCACATTTTTACGTTATTAAAAATGGAGCTGGCCAGGCGACTTGGATAAGTGAATCAGAAAGATCAATTAATGACACGTATTCCGCTTCAATTACTTTTTCCATAGATCCTTCAACATCTCACAAGACTTTAATAAAAGCCCGGCAGCCCTATGGCTATGATGCTTCTTTAACCCTTACCGACCATCCTGATGATGAACCTATCGCTGCAATAAAAGCAGTTGCTTATGGCACTGAAAACGAAAACGACCCTGATTATGGAACAAAAGGCATTGTTGGAAGAGGACTTGGGTGGACCAAAGGCGTTTTTGTTTTTCATTGTTACGCAAATCTGGATGAAGATTGTTATCTGTCCACTTTTTTACAGGATCCTGATTTCAAAACTCTGACTGACAAATTATATCAGGATGGGGTTGAAATCGTCGGGCATAGTATTACTCCTCTTACAGACAATAGAAGCACAGTTTTAAACGGGTTGCAAATACTTTCACAATACGGTACCAGAAACTGGATAGATCATGGAGCGGGTGACGGTTCCATGAATTGGGAAGATTTGGCTTCGCAGGGGGCAATAAAGGGAGACGACAATTATATACTGGATATTTTTGATCAATATAATTACAAATATGCCTGGTCATATATAGATTTAAAAACAGCTAATTATAGCCCTAATATGCTTCAGCCTGCCTCTACAGGCGACATCAGGCCACTCTTTTTCTATAATAATCAAGTAGATGACAATACCCATGACAGTAAAAAAATATATTTCTGGTCTTCAGTGAATACTTTGTTGGCTCCTGATTTATTTTACACCAACTCCAATACCGATAGTTTAATCAATGAAAGAGGGGTGCATATCGGGCACGAATATATGGGTCATGCTCTTTCGAAAAATCATGCATGGTATCTAAATGGCAGCAGCATAGAAATCTATCCCGCTTTTGATTCTGAGCTGGCATATATTGCCACCAAAAAAGAAAATGGTTTGCTATGGACCCCAACCATGTCCGCATTTGGAGATTATCTCGTGTCCATCAAAGACGTATCAGTCATATACAATAACGATGGAACCTATACTGTCATTAATAACGGTTCCTCTTCTGTTACTGGCATAACTCTGTTAGCAGAAGATAATATTCAATCAGCCACTATCGACAACCAATCATTAGTCTCTTTTGGCGGTTCTTATGGGAGTAAAGAAATAGTTTTACCTACCTTAGCTGGCGGCCAATCAGTTAATTTAGAGATAAGTTATGGCACTAAAGATGCTTCATTGGTCATCGGTTAAGACCACCAATCATCCCTGAATCGATATCTATTGACATGAGGATCAATTGCTTGGCTCTCGTAAACCTCCATAACAATCTCAATAGTTTTCTCAATTCCGCAATAGC
>CABMII010000134.1 GCA_902386255.1 uncultured archaeon | reverse complement strand
GTTTAGATTTGATGTTTTTTTGCTACTTATTGAAGGATGGGTCAGAAGGAAGTTAAAAATGAGAATTGCTGTGGAGTGTTTGAGATGAGAGATTTTGAAAGATTTTTTAGCGAAGTACTGATATTGCCAATATTATATCCAATGGATGAGAGTATTAGAAAAAGCATAGTGATGCCAAACAGAATAAAAAATATTATTATGCAGCCTGCTGTTAATGAGCCTTGAGGATTTTCCATTAAGACTTTCATTACCATTGTAACCACGTCCCGCATCTTGGGCACTGGGACAAGTTATCATTGACAACTAAATGACAGTTTGGGCACCGCGGAATGGGTTTATTTTTAATTAATTTACTCAATAGCCACGCTGCGCCTAAAAGAATTGCAGCTCCGCCGATTACCTTTCCAAGTTCTTCATCGTCATTTTTGCTCATAATCTTACGCCACCACTCATGTAATCGGCTCTCGAAATTATAAAGTTAACTCTAATGTTTTGAAGTATTTTCGTTTCCCTTTCCCCTTCTGATTTATTTCGTTAAACCAATACTACTTAAGGCCTGCATCGATTTTTTCTTATTGCATTGCCCTTACCAATGCGCAGGGTTTGAATTCCTTAATCATCTCTCGCCTTTCCTATGGTCAATTTCAAAAGTCTTCAATCTTTCTATCCAGTACATGGATTATCAGGCTTTCACAATGCGCCTTTCCATTGATTAAAACCACAAATTATAAAAGAGAATGTGCCAAATAGGAAAAAAGTTTTATCCGGCCTTTTGGTGGACTGGAATTAAAACATGTTTAGGAGGAAAAAATAACATGCTTGACTTAGGAATAGCAATAGGACTTTTCATAATATTCCTGCTCGTTTTGATAGGTCCTTTCAAAATTAAGATCATTGAACAGAATCTGGAAGTATTTCTTTTCATTTGCGGCGTACTTGCACTCACAATATCAGGTTTTGCAAAACTTGTTGATGCAACCGGGCAAATTATAGCAACCGGCTGGAGAATGGACATCATCACAGAAGCATTAGTCGCCCCGGTCTATATCTCAAACAGTTATCATATACCCATAGGCATCGTGCAGGTTGTACTGGTTGTCGGTTTAATTATCTATAAATGGCACAAACCAATCCATGGCGCAATAAGGACAATGACCGAAAAACTTTCATTAAAGGTCATGGCTTTCATACTCATCGCAGTCCTTGGTCTTTTTTCAAGTGTGATTTCCGCTATCCTTGCAGCCATCATACTCGTGGAAATGGTCAATGCCCTGCCGCTTCCAAGAAAATCCAAGGTTGACCTTACGGTCATAGCATGTTTCTCAATCGGTCTTGGCGCTGCGCTTACGCCTCTTGGTGAGCCTCTTTCGACAATAGCCATTTCCAAGCTGTCAGGTGCTCCATACTTTGCCACTTTCCCATACCTCATACAACAACTTGCAATTTACATTATCCCTGGAATAATTGCATACGGTATTGTGGGAATGTTCTTCCTCGGGAAAGTAGATTCAAAAGACCCCGGCATGAAAGCCGAGGACTATAAGGAAACATTGAAGGATGTAATAATGAGAGCAGTCAAAGTATATGTGTTCATTATGGCGCTAGTTTTCCTGGGCGACGGCTTCAAGCCTATAATCTTTGAATATATTGCACATATGCCCCCCGAAGCGCTCTATTGGGTGAACACTGTGTCCGCTATCCTTGATAATGCAACTTTAACTGCGGCTGAGATTGGTCCATCCTTTACACAGCTACAGATTAACGCAGCATTGATGGGATTATTAATAGCAGGCGGCATGCTGATACCCGGAAACATCCCGAACATTATCTCGGCAGGAAAACTTGGCATAACAAGCAAAGAATGGGCAAGGCTTGGAATTCCATTGGGATTTGTAACAATGGTAATCTACTTTGTCATCCTGTTCGTGCCAAAGTATCTGGGATACGGAAGTTAAAACTTCAATGCAGGCAACGCCTGCATCTCTTTTTTTTAAAAAAGTAAAGCTAAAAATTAATAATTGTCCATCGTCGTTTTCAAACTATTCTTGTACTCATCCTTCAGCGAATAGACATTATGGTCGCCCTTCACATCAATCCGAAGAATTCCAAGCCTCGTATTCATGAGACCCACCATTGCTGAAACTCCCCTGTAATTGACATCAAACCCTTCTTTCTTGAGATGGTCAAAAACATTCTCGGTGGTATATGGCTTGTCGGTGAGAAACAATTTTAAAACAGATTTCCTGATACCGGTCTCATCGCGCATCAGGTATTTTGTCAGGCGCGTTTTAATTTTCTCATTTCCTTCGATGCTCAGTTAGACCACCATTTCCATTATTTGATTTTAAGAGTTTATACCTTTCCATTTTTTAAAGTGGCGTCTTTTCCGCAATCATCCCGTTTTTCATAGGATATCGTTCAATTATTGAAACGCTGCATCCTGCTTTTTTCAGCTCTTCCGCCAGGTCTTCGGCAATCCACCAGGCGGTTTCAACAGAGCCATCAAAGATAGAATACATGTCTTCCATGACCCCGGCTTCTTTCAGGATTTCAAGACAATTTCCCCTGACAACGCCGTACACAAGAGTCCCGTCATCTGTTATCTCATCAAAATACCTGGCAGAATTTTTCGCAATGCGTTTGAATCTTTCACGCATCTGCACGGCATCCTTGAAGCAAGATGAACAAAAACGAAGCTTACTGTAGGTTATTGATTCAGCCACCTCTTTGCTTCCGAGAACAGCTGATGAAGAATCATCAACCGGCACGAACCCGCGTTTTTTCAGTTCGCTGGCATTTGTTTCCGAAAATTCAAGCTCGTTCAGGTTAAGAAAACCGTCAATTTCCAGAAGTAAAGATAAAATGCCGCTAAAATCGGACTGGATGGACGGAATCTCGATTCCCGTAGAAAGACCGAGTCTGTGCGCGGTAAGGATGGAATCCCTGTAATATGTGTGGTTAATGTTTTTCCACACATCAGGCGGCGGGTGGAATCTTATCTCGTCGAGGCCGGCTTTCCGCAGCGATTCGAGCACTCCTCTGGTAGGTGCCTGCGCCGTGTATAAATGGATATGGTGTGCGCTGCCAAACCTGTTTTTCAGGAGTTTTATGTAATGAATCACACGCTCAAGACGCAGTAATGGCTCGCCGCCGGTTATGCCTGTTCCGAGAGCGTCCATTGAAACGGCCTCTTCTATCAGGTCATCATCTTTTTCAACGCGCCTTTCATTTGCAAATATTATGTCCTTTCCCCGCCTTTCATTTGAAACCGGGCAGTAAAAACAATTCTTGCCGCACAATCCGGTAACAAAAAGCACCATCTTTGCCCCGGTGTGGCATAAATGGCATCCTTCAGAGAGGTAATTGAAAAAAGAACCTGAATTATCCTTTTCCATGTGTGTTCTACTTACTTCGGTTTATTATATACTCGCCCAGTTCTTTGAGTTTTGTTTTTGCATAGGTTTCATCGAGGTCTTCTATATGGTTTTTTGCAAGTTCGATTTCTTCTCTTGCGGTTTTTTGCGCAAATTCAATGGAATTCTCAACAAGATGCATAAGCTCCCCGTTGTTGCATTTCATCATCATTTCAATTGAAATGCCTGAATTAATGGCATCAAGCAGTACAATGGATGGTCTGCCCATGAAAAGGTCTTTTTTCACAGGTTTACCGAGGTCTTCTTCTTTTGAAATACAGTCGAGGATATCATCGCGGATCTGGAAGGCAAGACCGATATGGTTTCCGAACTTTGTAAGGTCGTGTATCTGTTTTTTATCTCCCCCGCCAACCAGTGCTCCTACCTCGGCTGCGGAGCTGAAAAGCGAGCCGGTTTTCCTGAAAGCAAGTTCAAGATAACTCTTTTTATCTTTTGCAAAGTCAACAAGCTCCATGGCTTCGCCCTCGCCCATACAGAACAAAGACTCGGCGATGGCATGGATGAGTCTCGGGTCGCGCGCTGCGATTTTGAGTGAAAGGGCTGCAAGGATTTGCACCGTGAGGAGAGCCATGTCATTGCCCCACAGCGTATGAATCGTGAACTGTCCACGCCTTTTCTCGGATTTGTCTATTACGTCATCAAGCACGAGAGACGAGGAATGTATCAATTCGATGGAAGCGGCTGCAAAACACGCTTCTTTTGCAGTGCCGCCAACAGCCTCACATGCGAGCGTGACAAGCGCGGGCCTGATGCGTTTTCCTTTTGATGCTATTGCATAGGCGACCGCTGCTGCAAGCTCAGGCGGTTTAATCTCGGTGAGCAGGTTTGGCAGTTCCGAATCCACCATTATTGCCCGCTCTGCTAAAAGTTGCTCTATTTCCATTACTCACATCCATGAAAGAAATACTTGAAAAGTGTTTCTATTTAAACGCATAATACTTCTCAACTTAATCTGATTATAGATAGATTTTGCCTTTAATGTATCAAAAGTCATTTAATTTTAACTGATGTTCCCATTCAAATATCCAGTTTATGCATTCGTTCAACCGCTTCGTTTATCCTGGCCACAGGCTGCGTCAGGGCAAATCTGACATATCCTTCGCCTGATTCACCGAAACCCACGCCCGGAGTGGCAACGATCCCTGCCTTTTCAAGAAGCATCTTCGCAAACGCCGAAGAGCTGCCGTTTACATGCGCCCAGACATAGAACGTGGCTTTGGGCGGCTTTACGGGAAGCCCGAGGCTTCTCAGGCCGACAAGAAGCGCATCCCGCCTTTCCCTGTATATGAGGTTCGTTTCGCGGACGCAATTCTGCGGGCCGGAAAGTGCGGCAATTCCAGCTTCCTGCACCGCTTCGAAGGCACCTGAGTCCACATTTGTTTTCACCTTGCCAAGACCTGCAAGTATATCGCTGTTCCCGACAGCAAAACCGAGCCGCCAGCCGGTCATATTATATGTTTTTGACAGGGAATGCACTTCAATGCCCACGTCCTTTGCCCCGCTGACGTTGAGGAAACTGGGCGCTTTGTAACCATCGAAGGTCATTTCAGAGTATGCATTATCGTGAATTACTATGATTTCATTTTCATTTGCGAAATCCACCACTTCCTCGAAGAATTTTATTGAAGCGGTAGCAGAAGTAGGATTATTTGGATAATTTATGTACATGAGCCTTGCTATTTTCGCGATATGAGCGGGAATTGCGCCAAGGTCGGGCAGAAAATCGTTCTCTGCAAGCAGCGGCATCATATAGGGTTTGCCGTCAGCGAGGATTGAACCGATGTTGTAAACAGGATATCCGGGGGAAGGAACAAGTGAAGTATCACCGGGGTTTAGGAATGCAAGCGGGATGTGGGCTATTCCCTCTTTTGAACCTATGAGCGTGAGAACCTCATTTTCAGGGTCAAGGTCAACCTTCATCGTCTTTTTGTACCAGGCTGCTGCCGCTTTTCTAAAGGACAGCATTCCCTCATACGACGGATAACGGTGTCTGGCAGGATTATCAAGGGATTTTTTCATTGCTTCCACGATATGTGGCGGCGTCGGTAAATCGGGGTCGCCTATGCTCAGGTTAATGACATCCACGCCTTTCCTGATAGACTCGGCTCTTGCCTTGTCTATGGCTGCGAATAAGTAGGGAGGTAGTGAGTTTATCCTGTCGGCGTAAGTAACCATAGGGGCTTTGTGATGTTGTTTATGGTATATTAAGATGTATTATTTGATTTGAAAATTTCAAGAACCACAGGTTAACGCGGATAAACGCAGATTTTTTCCAAATTTTCTTTTGTTGCCTTCATTTTGCGTTCTTCGTTGCGGTGAACGGCGCCGAAATTGAACACGGATGACACGGATTAGACGGATTTTCACGGATACGTATCTGTGTGTATCTGTGTCATCCGTGCGCTCCGTGTACTATCGTAAAATCCATAGCTGTTTTTCGGTATTAGGCGCCACATATATATCACTTTGTAATTATTAAATCCCCGGCGCCGATATGTTCCCGATGCAACCGCTTCACATTAAAAACGGTACAAAATTAACAACTAACTCAATACGAACTCGTACGAACTCAGATTTAAATATTTTCAACTGTCTGACGCTCCGATAGGAAACCGATGCAGCCCAAGCATATCGAAATAATGAACCATGAATAAACACAGATTTATGGGGTCACTTTACCTTTTGAATCTATTTCCTTCAGCAATCTTTCCGCCTTCTCCATCGCAGGCACATACCCGCACGCTGCCCTCTCCTTTGCTATCTCGCCATGCTCTCTCGCCTTCGCAATATCGCCAGTATCAAGATAGAACTCAGACAGGAAATTGTGTATGTCCGCCTGCTTCAGCCTGTATTCGCACCTGTCTGCGATTTGCAGAGCTTCTTCTGCGAATTTCGATGCCTCATGTTTGCCTTTCTGATTGAACCTGAGTTTGGCAAGCTCTAAAAGGATGTCGGGTTCAAATTCTACATAATTGCTCTTTCTGTCCCTGATTAAGGCTTCGTTTAAATGCTTCTCGGCTTCAGGTAGATTTCCTTTCATGAGGTGGGCTGCACCGAGGAGGTATTCTGCCTCGATGATGTCCATTTCATTTTTTTCAGCATCAGCCAGTTCACGGGATTTTTGGGCAAAGTTGAGAGCCTCATAAGCTTTGAACCTAAGAAGATCACGAATCGAGTGATATGCCCAGGGAATACCTTGAGATCGAATTTCATCCAACTTTATAAATAAATTAATAGAAATTGCAATTTCTTTCTCTGATTCTTTGAACCTTCCTTTAAAAGCATATATTTTTCCTAATTCTCCATGATTAACTGCCTTCCAAAATTCATTATTAATTTCACGACAAATTTTTTGTGATAGAATATAGTTAGACTCCGCATCTTCGAGTTCACCGATTAACACCTTAAAATAAGCATAGTTGCCAAGACCTATAGCTAAATTTAATTTCATTGGTCATCGGTTAAGACCACCAATCATCCCTGAATCGATATCTATTGACATGAGGATCAATTGCTTGGCTCTCGTAAACCTCCATAACAATCTCAATAGTTTTCTCAATTCCGCAATAGC
>CABMII010000133.1 GCA_902386255.1 uncultured archaeon | reverse complement strand
AAGAACTGAAAAGCAGATATGCTCTTGATGTCGTAAATACCAGGAACCCGCAGATTATAGAAGCTTACATCTGGATATCGATTCTTACGCTTTTCGTAAGCAGGAGGATATATTCGTTAGTTCGGAAACATAATCCAAAAGAGAAGATGGTTCGATATACCCAGTTGAGATGGAGCACGATTTTCACAGAAAATGCGAGCGATCAGCTTACTCTTATACTTCGCTATTGCGGGGTTGAGAAAACTATTGAGATTGTTATGGAGGTTTACGAGAGCCAGGCACTTGATCCTCATGTCAATAGATATCGATTCAGGGATGATTGGTGGTCTTAACCGATGACCAATGAAAATCAATTAAATCTTGAACCATTTAATGACAGTTTCCCTTGCAGCATCATACCCGCCATCAAGATATATCGCGCCGATTATGGCTTCAAATGTCTCCGCAAGTACATACGGCTCTTCATCTGCTTTTTGTTTTTCCTCGCCTTTTCCCAATTTAAGGTAAGAGCCAATTCCAAGACGCTTACTTATCTCTGCAAGCCCTTCTTCCCTCTCAAGGCTTTTTTTCCTGCTTGTTATCTCCCCTCTTGACTTTACGCCACTTTTAATCAAAATATCAATCAAAACCGTTTTTAACACCGCATCGCCAAGAGTCCGAAATATCTCCTGGTCTTCACACTCGATATTTTGCTGCTTTTGCTCAAGCGCATAAGCCTTTCGTGTCAGGGCGCGCTCTAATAAACTTTTATTGGAAAAAGTATAGCCGAGAGCCTCTTCAATCGTCATTCTATCCACGCTGTTTTTGAAAATCAGGTTTCCGGATTTCGGAACTGCCAGGATTTGATAGCTTAAACCGGTTTCTTTATCCTCGCGACTGCAAGCCTGATGTCCTCTTCCTTCACCGTAGTCCTCTTTGCATGTTTTGCAAGTGTTATGGCTTCGCGGGAAACTTCAATCCCATAATCTTCAAGGACCTTTGCAAGCTCAATGCCTGCATCTGCGCTTACTCTATCTGCTCCTGCTTTCCTGATTATGCGCTCAACAGGCGCAAGAGGAAGTATTGGTAGTATTTGTATTGCCATTTATTTTCACCTACGAATTAAAATTTACAAGCATTTAAATTGGAATATCGGTATATATAGTTTTTCAAAAACATGAAATCAAAATTTAAAGCCTTATTTTGATTTCTTCAGGATTGTATCGAAGCGTAACCACCCTGCTTCTCCCGCGCGCCCCCTTGCCGGTAAAATCAGCGTCTATAAGCTTGATAGAGCCAAGCTTGTTAAGGAGTTCATAGAAACGCGTGTAGCCGAATGCGGTCTTTTCATGGAATATCGCATAAAGCTCACCTGTTTTGGTTTGCGGTGAATTTATTATCAGGTCAAGAAGAATTTTTTCCTCTTTTTTCAATGCCCGCATGACATAGGAAAGATGAACCAACCGCGATTTTTCATATGCGGATTCCACATCTTCCTCTGCGATTGTTTTGCTTGCCCGCTTCTCCGCATTAAGACCTGCGCGTTTTAAGAGGTCAATACCCACACGCAGGTCGCCGAGTGTAAACGTATATTTTGCTATAATCTCAAGAACGCTATCATCAAGCACATTGGGATAAAATCCAGGCTTTGCGCGGTTTGACAGTATATCCCTTATTTCATCGTATGAATACTGTGGGAATTTTACCTCTTCCGGCAGGAAAACCGATTCCACCTTCGGGTCAAGAATATGCGGAACGCCGGTGTCGCTCAGTATTGCGATAACGCCCACCCGCGCCCCGGCATGTGTTTCATGCGCCCGCAGGAGTGAATACAGCACCTCGTTTGCCTCGTTCTCGTAGAAAAGATAATTCATGTCGTCAAGGGCCACCACAAGCACTTTTTCACGCTCGGCAAGATTTTTTGCAACTTCGCCGAATATTTTTTTGAAGGAAACGCCGGACGTGGGCGGGGCGTACCCGATGAGTTTTTTAAAAATCTGGGAGAAAACCGCATACCTCGTGGAATTAACCTGGCAGTTCACAAGTATCGGAATAATCCTGGGCGTGTGTTTTTCTATTTCCTCAAAAATCTTAAGCACCGCAGTTGTCTTTCCCGTTCCCGGAGCGCCAATGCACAGGGAATTAAGAGGCCGCCCGCCGCTTAGGGCAGGACGAACGCTGTACATCAGCGATTGCATCTGCGTATCCCTGTGGTTAAAATGCTCGGGGATGTGGTCAAGCTCGAAAAGCTCGCTGTCTTTGAATAAAGTCTGGTCCCAGGATAACAGGTCTTTCATAAAGTGATATTACTTTTACACAGCTGTAACTATTACTAAGTATATGTTCTTTACCTCAGGTTTCTATATGTTTTTCTCATAAAAAGCTTTATCTAAATAGATACTTTTATAATACTAAAGGGCACAGTTCCATAATTCAGTTATGAATAATAAAGTAATATCATCACAATAAATAATTATTTATCCTTTAATGCAATGATACTACTTGCGCACCATGGTTACTATATCACCGACATTTAAGAATTT
>CABMII010000132.1 GCA_902386255.1 uncultured archaeon | reverse complement strand
TGTATCATCTGAAAACCATTCATTATTTATAGATAGGGAATAAAAAGTTTAATTTAATTATTATGTAGACCCTACAAAAAATTGAACTACCGTTTTTGGTTATGGTATTATTTTATAAACTCCGGTACGACAATAAAACTGAGAAAGGTGGACGCCCAAACATCGATGAAATCATAATGATATGATAAAAATCCCTTACGAACGCCAAAAAATAGAGCAAATTACAAGTTAATCGAAATCCTCTTGAAAATATTTAAGTTCGCTCGAGCCTCATTTTTATTCTTGCCTTTAACTCCCTCGGATCAAAAGGTTTTACCATGTAATCATCTATTCCAAGCTCCATGGCTTTGAGCTTGTCTTCTACACCTGTCTTTGCAGATAATATTATGATAGGTATTTTCTTCGTGGAATCCTGTTCCTTCAGTTTCTCGCATACATTATAGCCGTCCATGTCAGGCATCATGATATCCAGAACAAGGATGTCAGGGGATTCGGCAAAAACCATGCCCAGCGCCTCTTTTCCATTTACGGCTTCTAGTACCTCATATAACCCGGGCTCAAGAGAATCCCTGATAATGTTTATAACATTCCGGTCATCGTCAGCAACCAGCACCTTGATTTTCTTTTCAGTTTTTCCCTTTTCCTTTTTTAAAAACCAGACCTTTGAAGGACCTATCTCTTCGTAATCAACCATGTTTTTCTTCCTCAGGCCCTCAAGGTACTTCAGCGCTGTTACCTTGCTCATATTTACGCCGCTGACTATCTCGCTGGTTGTCAGTTTTCCTTTTTTCACAACATCAAGTAATTCTTTTTCTCGCCAGTGCATGTTAGTTTTTAAACCACCGTTAAAATTTGAATGAATAGTATATTAATTTATTCACTCTTTAATGTTTCCATGGATAGACTGAATATAATATTATAAAATTGAATTGAATAATCTCATACGATGATGGATGTCGCCAGACAGAATAACTTATTAATATCTTGGATTATATCTGTAACGAGGAGACATCATATGTTTAAGGCAGCAATCGGTGCGGAAAAATTAAAGGATTCTATCGAATCGATATCCACGCTCGTGGATGAAGCGAAATTTAAAATTACACCTGAGGGTATATCTGTCAGGGCCGTGGATCCGGCCAATGTCGCCATGGTGAGCTTTGACCTTGCCAAAGATGCTTTTGATTCCTTTGAAGCAACAGACGGTGAACTCGGCATAGACCTCACAAAATTGAACGGGGTAATGGAAATGGCAGATAAAAGCGAAAACATCGAACTTGAGCTTGACGAGACTGCCCACAAACTGGTTGTCAGGATGCGCGGGCTTGCATATACCATGTCCCTGCTTGACCCGTCTTCTATCAGAAAAGAACCGAAAGTCCCAACCCTTGACCTGCCGGCGCGCATCGTAATCCGCGGCGAGGATATTAAAAGGGCGATCAAAGCTGCTGAAAAAGTAAGCGATTATATGTCCATAGGCGTAAAAGGAGATGTCTTTTTCATGGAAGCTGAAGGAGACACGGACAGGGTTCGTGTGGAACTGGCAAAAGACCAGCTTATCGATCTCCAGCCTGCAGAGGCAAAATCATTATTCTCCCTTGATTATCTCTCTGATATGAGTAAAATCCTCGGGAAGGCAAATGAAGTTACAATCGACCTCGGAAAGGATTATCCCCTGAAATTAAAGGTCAAGATCGCAGAAGGTCATGGCGAGGTCAGTTATATGCTGGCTCCCAGGGTCGAATCGGAGTAAGACCCCGACGACCCCGTATTTAAAGGGGAATAAGGGACGCTAAGCATGGATGTTTTCAAATTTGCTTATTTTCCTTTTGTTAACGGCGCTGTAAAATATGTAGAGGCACTGGATTTTAAACTTGACGAGCTTTTTTCCGAAAGGGTGTTCGAACAGGTAAGAGAGCGGGGGAAATCCCGGGTTCTCGAAGCTATCGGGGATGGAATCACCAAAAATACATATCCTGACCGCGTGAGCGCCGAAAAAGAACTGCTGTCTTATCCTGTTGCAAGAATACTTGTCTCATGCATCAATGACGGATATCTCATAAAGCGGTATGCACTTGCCGAAGCAAAATCAGCGTATGAGCGTATAAAAGAGCTTCCCGGTGGAGAGCTTAAGGAACTGGCTCTTGATTTTGATATCGATGCCGTACTTGATGACCGCTCCATAATAGTTCATTTTACAGAATATATCCGTTATGCAAATGTCATCCATGAACCCAAATGGAAGCTTGTGAACAGGAACATGAATCGGGGTATGATTTCCCTCCCAAAAGAAGATTTCTCGCGCATAATGCAGGAAGCTATCAGGAAAAGGATTGAAGCAAGCCTGCCGCTTGCTGTGCCGCCTGAGATATGCAATTCTCTTGAAAGTTATCTTGGGGAAATACGCAATGCTCTTGTTGCGCGAAAATCCGAGTTCAGCATCGAAGAGTTCAAGGAAATAATGCCAGATTGTTTCCCCCCTTGCATGGTCCATGCCCTTTCCAATGCAAAGGGTGGCGTGAATCTCCCGCATTCGATGCGCTTTGCACTCGTTTCATTCCTGCTCAATATCGGGATGAATACCGATGGTATTATCGAGCTTTTCAAGGTCTCGCCGGATTTTGATGAGGAGCGCACAAGGTACCAGGTGATGCACATCCACGGCTCCACGGGCACGGCTTATACGTCTCCTTCCTGTGCTACCATGATAACCTACGGAAATTGTTTCGGGAAGGAATCGCTGTGCGAGCGGATTTCGCATCCGCTGAACTATTACAGGAAGAAGGCGTGGATACTGAAAAAGGGCAAGCCCTTGGAGAATTGATATCAGCCGTGAACATTTAGATATCTTTTTATATCCTCAATCTATCAAAACGCCACATGAAAAAAGTTTTGATAATTCTATTATTACTATTGACATCAAGCACCGCCTCTGCGGTCTCCGAAATCACAATAAACGATGTCAAAAAACCACAAAGCGCCATCCTTTTTATCGTTGACGGGTTTGGTTCATCGTATTATTATCCTGAACTTACACCCACTGCCCTCGATGGAAGCGAACTTTCAAAAGCCCTGGCACCGAACCTGACATTCGGAACAAGGATAATAGACGTTAAAACACCCCATCCGGTAACTGGTATTGCCCATTCTGTCATTGTGACAGGTTATTCCGACGCAAACGAGGAAATTGTAGGTTATCCCGATGCAACGATTTATGATATCACGAGGCAGCACGGTTATGTTAACCTTGCAGTAATGGAAACGGGGGATTTTTCCAATATGAGGCAGGAGCAGGATATAATCCTGTTTGTGGAGAACAATTCTCTCGACAAACCCAGCATATCGATCCAGGCTAAGTCTTCACCCGCGGGTATGTATGAATTGATGTACGAATGGAAGATGAAAATGCCTTCGTATCTGAACAACATATCCGGAGTAAAGAGGTATTCTGCTTACAATAAATGGAGCATCGACGCTGCAAATGCGGTTGCAAACGCCATGATAAAAAAACACCCGGATCAAAAATTCCTGCTTACAGTGAATGTGGGAGAAATCGATGGCGGCGGGCATAATCTCGGTGACGATAATTACGTCAGTTTGATCGAAGACCTTGACAGGGACTTTTATCCACTGTATAAAACCGCCCGGGATAACAACATTGCTCTGATTTTAACCGCAGACCACGGTATGTCGTTTGCAACGAAAAACGCAAGGCGGGGCGGACATAGCTCGGGCAAATATACCTCAAAAATAGAAAGCCTGCGCATACCGCTTGTGATACTTTCTCCGAATGCTGCTCCCGGCCTGGTGAGCGGGGAATACGGTCAGGAGGATATTGCACCCACGCTCCTCAGCGTCCTCGACCTTCCGGACAATCTGCAGTACGCAGACGGTAAAGCCATCAATATAAAAAATTACGCCAGCATTTTCGTAAAAGCCGATTCGAAATACACTGTTTCATTATGGAATAGCGGCAGGAAACTATCGGAAACTTCTGATTCAGAACTTATTTTTGCAGGGCTGCCTCTGAATACAAGTTATACTTTGAAGGCAAAGGGTTCAAGTAATTATGAAGAACAGGTTTCACTTGATTCGGATAAACAGTTCAACTTCAAAAATGCAAATTCAGGGCTCAATACCAGGAGCATCGTCGCGATTATCCTGATATTGGCTGTTATTATCGGAGGGATATTTGTCATAAAGAAGATAAGGGATTGATATGTTATTTTTTCGCCACATATATCCCATCCACCACCCTTTCCATCCTCACATTCACCTCAGCGCCAACAGGAACCTTATCTGCATCCACAATCGTTAATACCCTGTCCCGCGCAACAGCCAGCTTCTCACCCTTCATCCAGCCCGGCCCCACGACTTTCACCTTTACTCTTTCATACCTTTTGAAAACGCGCGGCAGGGGTCTGCAATCATAACTTCCGAAATCCTGAGGCGCAAGAACAAGTTTTGTATCATAAATTTTTTCCCATTCCCTGAGCCTGGAATAGAAGTTCTCCCAGCTCATTGCCCTGATATCCGGCTTCCTCCCGTACTTATGAGGCAGGAACTTCTGTATGCCAAGCGCAGGCCATTTTTTCCCTGCGCCTATCGAAAGCGCAAACTCGATTAATTTCGGGATCTCAGCATCATTAATGCCAGGAAGCCAGACGGGAGCAATAAGAAGGTCGATATTTGTATTTTTGGTTATATATTCAGCGTTCTTTAGAACTTTTCCCAGATTATATGAATCAGTCCCAGCAATCCTTTTCGCAAGGTCTGGATCGAGAGATTCGATGGACATGTTGATGCGTGAAAGCCCGGCTTTATCAAGCGCATCGATGAGCCCGGTATTGAGCAAAGTGCCGTTTGTCTGCATGGATACCGTTCTGACATGGCTGTTTGCAGACAAACCCTCAACGAGTTCAACAAGCTCCGGGTACATCGCCGGTTCTCCGACCGTATCGATATGCGCCTCAATATCGTTTATTTCCTTGTACGATGTCGCCCATTCAAACGCTGAAAGTAATTGCGTAAGGTCAACCATATACTCGGAAATCCGGCGGCTGGAGTGGGGACCGGCATCGGTTGAGCAGAAGACGCAGGATAGGGGACACTCGCTATAGGGACGAAGTTGCAATACATTCGTCCCGCGGTCGATGATACCGAATGCGATGCAGCCGAAAAGCGGAATGTCGCGGATGAGAATGTAATTACATTTTGACATTTTCTACCAATAAGCACTCCGCGCAGCGTTTTTTCCCGCAGAACTGTTTCCCGTACTCAACGATGAGGGCATGGAATTCCTTGTAGAGGGAAACGTCCCGGGGCAGCGAACCCTCAAAAACCGATTGCAGTTCCCCGTAATCGCCTTCAACCCCAAGACATTTGCATATCCTCTTCGTATAAGCATCAATGACGAAACTGGGTTTGTCAGCCGCGTATAAAACGATGCTGTCGGCCGTTTCCTGTCCTATGCCATTGAGAGAAAGAAGTATCTTCCGAAGTTCAGCGCCCTGTTTTTCAAGTATATCGGGATTTTCTGAAAAAAACCCTGAGATATTCTTGAGCCTGTTTGCCTTCTGCCTGTAAAAACCGGTGCACCTTACCAGCATTTCCAGCTCCGGAATACCGGCCTTTGAGAGAGGTTCCGGTTCCATCAATCCGCGCTCTTTTAAGTTTCGTATCGCTCGTTCCACATTCTCCCATTTGGTCTGCTGGGTCAGGACTGCTCCTACCACAACCTCAAAAGGAGTATCGGCAGGCCACCATTGCTGGTGGCCGAACCGATTCAGGAGCTTATTGTAAACATCCATCATAAAGGGTTACGCCCCTTTATGACGTCCCGAGTCTCGCCTAAACCGAAACATCGGTTTACGCAGTGTTGGGGTATGCGTAGCATACCCCTCGTTTGGTAAAGCTTTACCAAAGGTTTTCGGGAGGGCGTGTTGTGGTATGCGAAGCATACCCCTTGTTTTGATAAAACTTCCTTAAATTTTTTCATACAAACTATTCATTATACAAACTTTACGCCAAGGTCAGAAAGCCCGTTGCGGATTGCGAGATTGATCAAGAACGGGGTGAGTGATTCTATCATATATGAAGAAGCAAGACCTCCGCCATCAAGAGGCCGGAGTGATTTGATTTCCCTTGTAAGTTCCATCACCGTTCTTTTTGCCCCTTCATCATCGCCGCAAACAACGACATCATAATCAAGAATCTTTTCAAGAGATGCTAATTTCTTCGCTGAAACATTATGGTATGCCGAAACCACTTTTGTGGTTTCAGGTAGAATCTCCTTTATCTCAAGCGCTGCGCTTCCCTGTTTTGGCGGGGTGTATTCAAACCATTTGTTCTTTTTCATGGGGACTACAAGTGAGATAACAATCTGGTCCCTGAAATAAGGCCTGAGGTCTTTCAATAGAGCGATTACACCCTGATACGGCACCGAAAGCACAACAACATCCGCATCGCCGATTGCGGTTTCGTTCTTGCATCCTGTTATGCCGCAGCAAAAAAACCCTTTATTCAAAAGCGTTTCTGTATATTTTCCCGCCGAACTGACCGCTTTATCTATCTCCCGCGAGCATAATAAAATTTCATGTTTCTCAGCCCACCTGAGTGCAAATCCTTCCCCGATGCTTCCCGTACCTCCGAGTATTGCTATTTTCATAACTTTTCCTTCATGATTTTACGCATCGTGTGCATATTTTCCCTGTGCATGGAAACTATAAGGTCGCTCAAAATCGCGAAAATGAACATCTGGATGCCGGTAACGATGAGAAGCGTGGCAAGAATGGTCAGGGGGATGTGGTTTATACCTTTCAGCCATTCATTTACCACATAGAAGCCAACAGCCATGCCGCTAATTGTAAGAAGCCCGCCGATTATGTTGAAATAAAAAAGAGGGTTGTGCGTCCGCGCAAGCAGGTAAATGGTCGATGCGATACGAAACCCGTCCCTGACAGGCTGCAATTTGGTGGCTGCACCGCTTACCCTTGCAAGATATGTTATCGGGACCTCCACGATTTTCAGGTCTTTCTTTACGCATTCAACTGTGATTTCGGTTTCAACCTCAAACCCTGTTGTATTCAATTCGATTTGTTTAATAGCATTATTATTAAAAGCCCTGTAGCCTGAAAGTATGTCTCTAAGCCATATCCCGTATGCGAAGCCGAATATCTTGTTTAATATCCTGTTCCCGAAAAGATTCAAACCGGTAAATGCGCCTTTCTGGTAATTTGCGAACCTGTTACCGATAACGTGGTCAGCCTGCCCCGAGACAACCGGTTCAAGAAGTTTATCAACTTCTTCGGGAAGATATGTTCCGTCCCCGTCTATCATTACCACATATTTGCTCGTTATTAATCGGAACGCCTGGCTCACAGCCTGCCCTTTTCCTGTCCCGCTCTGGATTACAACCCTTGCCCCGGCATTTTTCGCCTTCCCTACCGTACCATCAGTGCTATGACCATCGATTACAAGTATATCTGAAAACCCGAGAGACTTGAATTCTTTTATAATTCCCTCAATCGTCTTTTCCTCATTGAGCGTGGGAATCAGTATACAGACTTCTTCTTTGTTCATTTCCCGTCCTTATTCTTTTGTTTATATTTAATATTTAGTGGTTTATTTACTACAACCTGGTTCCTTCATAGACAGTGACTATTCCAAAAGTGAGGTCATAAAATCCGATTTCCGACAAACCTGAGCCTCTCATAAGCCTGACAAATTCATCCCTTTCCGGAAATGCCATCACTGACGAAGGTAGATAACTGTATGCGCCTCCCTTTTTCGAAATAATAGCGCCTACAAGCGGCAATATCCTGTGGAAATAAAGATAATAAACCGATCTGAAGACCTTATTCTCAGGCTGAGAGAACTCAAGAATTACCACCTTGCCTCCCTTTTTAACGACACGGTTCATTTCTGATAGCGATTTTTTGATATCTGCGACATTTCTTATCCCGAAAGCAACAATTGCACCATCAAAAGTCCCATCTTTAAATGAAAGGTTTTCGGCATCGTTTCGGATGCACCGGATATTCCCTATATTGTGCTTTTTTATTTTCTCGGTGCATAATTGCAGCATTTCATTACAGAAATCAGACGCAATGACTTGATTATTATTTTTGTTTGAAACCTCTATAGCCACATCCCCTGTCCCGGAACAGACATCAAGTATATATCCGGATGGCAGTTTTGATACTGCAAACCGCCGCCAGTACCTATCCCGTCCCAGGCTCAAAAGGTGGTTGAGAAGGTCATACCTGGGGGAAATTCCTGCAAACATTTTCCTGATGTATTCTTTTTTATGCAATTGATTCCTCTTTTTGTGATTTTTTTAAAAAACCAGAATGGAAATCAATTTACAAAAACTTATAACTTATCTTGATTATAAGAAGAAGGTATGAACGAAAAAGAGAGCAAGGATATTAAAGCAGAGGTAATGCGGGTTATCCTTAACATATCCAAGAGTCTTGCCAAAGAGAACCAGGGGGCGCTCTTTATCATTGCGGACAGGGATAAAATCAAAGGCAGTTACCACCTCCATTATCCCCAGATCCAGTTTGCAGGGAATCTCCTGAGTACAGGAATGGATGCGGTGGTTGAGAAGCTTGCTACACTTGACGGTGCCATGATTTTTTCACCCAGCGGGGATTTAATCGCTTACGGTTCAAGGATATTAAAAACCGAAACATTGATCGGCTTCGGTACCCGGCATTCGGCAGCAAAAGGCATAACGTTATACGATGAATCCTTTACCGCCGTCCTTGTCTCGGAAGAGAGCGGGTGGATAAAAGTTTTCCAGAAAGGAGATATCGTTCTTGAGACCGACTCGGTCGATATCGAACCTTCCACACTTGACAAGGTTTCCCGTTTTCTGATGAACCGGGACATGGCTCTTCTTGCAGGCGCAGGAATTACAGTAGCTGCAGGAATCGTTTCCGCCCCGGCAGTATTAATAGTTGGCGGGGCATATATGATGGTAAAAACAGCGGGCTCGGTGATATCATCGGCTCTAAAGAAAGAAAAGAAATAATATGATCCATTTTACAAAACTTCATGGCAACGGTAACGATTTCATCCTCATAGACGAATACAGAGGCGAGATTATGTCGGATAAATCCAGATTTGCAGCCAAATATTGCAATCGGCGTTTTGGTATAGGGGCTGACGGCGTCCTGTATCTTGGGAATTCGGATAAAGCCGATGTCAGTATGAGGATTTTCAATTCTGACGGTTCCGAGCCTGAGATGTGCGGAAACGGCATCAGGTGCCTCGCGAAGTACGCACTGGATGAAGGATACATCAAAGAGAATGCCAGCGTTGAAACGCGTGCCGGAATTCTCCAGGTAGCCCTGCGGGTCGGGGATAAGACGTGGATAACAGTAAATATGGGAAAAACCGTTTTTGAACGTGAAAAAATCCCGGCGAAAGGTGGAGGAGAATTTCTCAATGTCCCTTTACACGGGTACAATGTCACAGCTGTGAATACAGGGGTTCCCCATGCTGTAATCTTCGTGAATTCCTTTGAAGCCAGGCTGATGGAAATTGCCCCAAAAATCCGCTATGACCCAGTTTTCCCAAAAGGAATTAACGTGAATTTTGTGATTCTAAACTCAAGCGATGAGATTACAGTGCATACCTATGAGCGCGGGGTGGAAGCCGAAACCTTAAGCTGCGGCACAGGCTCTGTCGCCAGTGCGGCTGTCGCCCATAAGCTTGGTAAAACCGGAAAGAAAGTGAAAGTGAATACAAAAGGGGGAGAATTGAGAATCACACTTGGACGTGATGGCGCCTATATGGAAGGGCCTGCCGAGCGGGTGTTTGAGGGTACGGTTTAAATCCATTTCCATGCCCGAGAATGGCACTCGGCATTTAATCCATTATCAATAAATTTAAATTTAAGTGCAGCCTTATAGGTGTGATGTTGCGTCATATCATCTCAATGAGGGATTTTTCAAGGGATGAAATAGATATTATTCTGGCAAAAGCGAAGGAATTCGAGCCAATAGCAAGGGGTAAAGAATCTAATTTGCTTTCGGGCAAAATTCTTGCCACGCTTTTTTATGAGCCAAGCACCCGCACGCGTTTGTCATTTGAGACTGCCATGAAACGGCTTGGCGGCAAGGTGATAGACCTGGGTTCGATAGAATCAAGCTCTGTAGCCAAAGGAGAGAGCCTTGCAGACACTATCAGGGTGATAGGAAACTATGCGGATGCGATTGTTTTGAGGCATCCACGTGAAGGCGCGGCAAGGATGGCAGCAGACTATTCAAATGTCCCTGTAATCAATGCCGGGGACGGGGCAGGTCATCATCCCACACAAACGCTTCTTGACCTTTATACAATCATGCGCGAGAGCAGTTTTTCAGGTCTTAGGATCGCCCTTGTGGGAGACCTCAAGTATGGAAGAACCGTCCATTCGCTCGCTTATGCCTTATCCATGTATCATGCGGATATGACCCTTGTATCGCCCAGACAACTCCAGATGCCCGAAGTTATCAAGAAAGACCTGAAAAAACAGGGTGCGAGCATTCGTGAAACTACCAGTATTGAGGAAGTTGTGAGTGATGTTGACGTGCTGTATGTAACAAGGATACAAAAAGAACGTTTTCCTGACCCGGCTGAGTACCAGAAAATGGCCGGAAGTTACAGGATAACCGGGGAACTCCTGGAAAAAGCCCGCGATAACCTTATAATAATGCATCCGCTGCCCCGGGTGGATGAGATTGACCCTGCGGTTGACAGGACAAAATATGCGCGATATTTCCAGCAATCTTTTTACGGTGTTCCGGTCAGGATGGCGCTCCTTGCGATGGCGATGGAGGCGGCATGAAAGAGTCAGATAAGAAAGGGATGCGCGTTCGCCCCATAAAGCACGGGACAGTTATTGACCATATCACGGCAGGGCAGGCGCTCAATGTGCTTCGCATACTCGGTATATCGGGCACATCGACTGCCGTTGTGAGCGTTGCGATGAACGTGCCAAGCGGCGTCCTTGGCTTGAAGGATATAGTCAAGGTCGAGGACAGGGAGCTAAAAGAGGAGGAAGTGGACAGGATTTCGCTTATTGCCCCCAATGCCACCATCAACATAATCAGGAATTTTGAGGTCATCGGGAAACATAAAGTGGACCTGCCCGAGCGCCTTGAGGGCGTGGTGAAATGCGATAATCCCAACTGCATTTCAAATACGAACGAGCCTGTTATCTCAAAGTTCGCGGTAAATAAGAAGCCTGTGGAGCTTCGCTGTATTTATTGCGACCATGTGATTTCCGAGGGGATTGCGGAACATTTGATTTAGGTTTCGTAGTCAGTATGCAAACCTTAATTTAAGAAAAAAAGCCTATAACACCACATGGATGAGAATACCGTAAACAGAACAAAGGCCGCCATCAACGCCCTGATAGATATTGAGCAGTTATGGATTGAGAACACGCCAAACTACAACCTCTCGACACAGGAACTGGTGGTTCTCAAAAAAAGGCTTGAGCGGGCCTCAGAGAATGTTTCTAAGATTTACGAGGAGAACAGGGCAAAGCTGCAGGCGGCTGAGGATGAAATAAAGAAGATGCATGAGGGAAAGAAGAGGAAGGGCTGAGCTTTATAATATGGCTTCGTCCTAAGTTTGGAGTTTGTGACTGCATGCGATGGGTGTTTCATGCTCCCAGAATGGGAATCCCCAAGCAACTTTCCAAAACCCAAAAAATTCGGCGTCCCTTAAACATTGGGATTTGCTTTTGTTAACTCAATATATTTTCATCACATTTTTCTAATGTTCTGGAGACGCTTGAAATCCTACAAATCTAATCAAAGATTTTACGATTTCTGTTGAGTACGATTATTATTTCGCTTTCTATCAAAAATTTTTTCATGCTAAGACTCTCGCCATTCATATAATCCAGCGAGCCATGTATCCTGCCGTTATACCAATTCAAGAAATCCTGCAATGAACCGAACCTCTACCTTTGCTTATCGTATTCGTACCAGAATCTCTCCAGCTTCCCATTAGTCTGTGGATTATTCTTCCTTGAAGGAATATACCTGATAGACTGTAACGCGAGATATTTCTCAAATTCAGATGTTCCTTCATTTTTATTGGAATAAAACTGTGTCCCACGATCTGTATTGACGTGTCTTATTAAAATATTACTATCAAATGCAGTCGCCTGTGCATTCTTGAAAATCTCGATACTGTGTTCACTTGTAGCCTCTTTGAACTCGCCTCCTGCGAGTGCATATCTGGAGGCGTCGTCCAGCCACACGATTGCATGAGGATGAGATTCGGACGTTCTATGCCAATCGCCATGTTTGATAAACCCAATGATGATCAACCATTTTAGACGGGTTTATCAAAGAACCAGACTTCCTGAACGCTCTTTCAAGTCATAATAGAGCAGCCTGGCGCCAACTCGTTTTTCATCCCATGCCTTGCTTATTATTTCTTTATCGTTGTCTGAAAGTTCTGTTTTGGGTCGTCTTGTTGAGATCAAACGGGGTATATCTCCTGTATCTTTGTACTCTTTCCTTAATTGTTGAACTCTTCGTTGTGAAATTTTATATATTAATGAAATACTCTTTGTAGTTTCGTCTTCCAGCATCTCCGTATGCCGAATTATCCATTTTATATTTTTATCCGTTAGTTTGACCATCGGCTCGCAAGAAGCCGAACGAAATAATATCCGTACTCAACAATTCATTTTTTTGTCCGAAAAGGTTAAAAGGAATGTGGGCGAATGAGGAGAAATCATCCACTCTTTATGCAATGAGTCGGAGCAGTCTAAAGACATAATTGTTTCGGATTGTTTTTGGGAATCAAATAATTATGATTTTAGAATCTCCTATCAGGGTATAACAGGGTAAATGATGCCGAAAGGCTGTTCCGGGTTATCCGGGACTGTACAGTGCATTATGAAATGCATAACCCCCAACTGGTGTTGGAAAAGGAGGACTATAGGTTGTTAAATGAGTTACAGGGAAGAAAAGCGGACTTGAAAGATAAGTCGGAAGAGTATAAGAACAAAAGAAATGAATTCAACTTGGAAGCAAGTAAATGCGCCAGCAAGAGAAACGATTTAAATAAGCGGACAAAAGAGCTGATTGATGAGGCGCAACAACTTAAAAAGCTTCGCGATGAGAACAACGAAAAAGTTGCCGAGGCAAAACTCAAACGCGATGAATTAAATGAAGGGGCCAATAAAATTTACGCCGAGCTCGATAAGATCCGAAAGGGCATGAATCTTGGAGACGGGCCTTCGCTCAAAGAATTAAAAAGACAAATCGATGCTCTTGAGTTTAAGCAGCAGACAGAGGTAATGACCCCTGCGAAAGAGCGCGAACTTGTTGATAATATCGCTACATTGACCGACGAGCTGAAGCGAAGAAAACAACAGCTTGAAGGAAATACGGAATTAAAATCATTACTTGAAAATGCCCAAACCCTGCGCGATGAAGCTTTAGTACATCATAATAAAGTCAAAGAGTATGCAGACGCAGCGCAGCAGCATCATGATAAGATGATTGTGATTTTCAAAGAAGCTGATGCTGTACGGGCGGAATCAGATGCGGCGCACAAAGAATTTGTGAAAGCCCAGGAAGCGGCTGATGAGCAGCACAGGTTATTCATCCAGACACAGAAAGAAATCCGTGAACTCAATAAAGTAATAATCGGATTAAAGAGAAAGACAAAAGAAACCAAGGATGAATCAATCAGGGAGCAGGCCAAGAAGGAAGCCGAAGAGGTTTATAACCAGTTCAAGCTTGGTGAGAAATTGAACACTGAGGATTTGATGCTGCTTCAGAGATCGGGGCTTCTATAACCCGGTTTCTCTTTTTTATTTTAAAACTCTGAACAGGAAATGAATGTAAGAGTTCATGTTTTTGTTTCCGGGAAGGTACAGGGAGTATTCTTCCGGTCTGGCACTAAGGATAAGGCGGATGAGCTCGGCCTTACTGGCTGGGTGAGGAATCTCTTGGATGGAAGGGTTGAGGCGGTCTTTGAGGGGGAGGATGGAAATGTTGAAAAAATGGTAGAGTGGTGCAGGAAAGGGCCGGAATATGCAAGAGTGAGAGCGGTAGAAGTGATACCTGAGCAGTATAAGGGAGAGTTTTCTGGATTCCTGCTGCGGCGGTAAGTATAAACTATGGCAGGCTGAATAAGATGCGAGAGAGGAAGGGCGGCTTCCGGCGGTAACGCTGAGGAAAGTCCCCTCACCTTCTGGACCGCGGATGCCTGTTAAGGGCATAGGGTGAGAATCCTGGCTCTGGAACAGAAACGATACCGCTGCGCAGAAATGCGATGATTTTGTAAGAATGAGGTCATGCGGATGCGGTTGGAACGGCGAATCCACGCGGGTGCAAGCCGAAATAGGACTAAAAGGGCAGTCCAGACCTGTCCGAGTACGGCGCATAGCTGAATGCTGCACAAGCGCTACAGGGGCACTCGCTCCTTGCGCTAAACATAAAGGGGCTTACTCTCCTCACTCAAAATTTTACGCATCAAATAACATTTAAAGATAAAAGAATAATATGTATATAGTATGGTTCTGAATAATCTGGATGAAATAGTTGGTCGATGGGTGCGGCAGGCTGACCGCGACCTTGAAAACGCGAAAAAGAACCTTGACATTGAAGCTTATGATGTCTCTCTGATTTTATGTGAACAGGCTGCTGAAAAGATTTTGAAGGCGTTATATATAAAAGAGAGAAATGAAGAGCCGCCAAGAACCCATTCTCTCCGGAAGTTGATAGAATTAACCGATATGCCCGAAGAGGCACTGAAGCTGGTTGCCGAGCTTGATTCGTATTATATTGCCCTAAGATATCCTGATGTTGGCGATATTGTGCCTTATGAAAATGTTGATTACGAAGATGCTGAAGATGGAATCAACAAGGCTGAACAAATTATCGAATTAACAAAAATTCAACTTCAGAAGGTGAATTAGATGGCATTTGATAAAAAAGTATCTTACTTCTTGAATAAATACCTCGCCAAGATAAAGTCATTATATGCACCTGATGAGTTGTGGCTCTGGGGATCAAGAGCATACGGTAGTCCGGGAGAATACAGCGATATAGACCTTATCGTTGTGTCTAATAAATTCTCGGATATAAAGTTCACAAAAAGGATGTTCAAGTTCATTGAGTCCATCGGTCTATTAAGCGATAGGAAAGCTGAAGTTGTAGATGTCTTATGCTATACTCCAGATGAGTTCGCGAGGAAAAGGGAACAGATTAGCATTGTCAGTGAAGCTATTAAAAAGGGTATAAGGATAATCTGAGAAATAGAGATTCATTTTAATACTCCCTCGCTCTTATCTAACATCATCATGCCCTCCATCATAGACCCCATCTACGGTCGGGTTGAAATAACCGAGCTTGAACAGCTCGTAATCAACACACCTGAGATGGCGCGCCTGCGCCGCATCCAGCAGCTCGGTCTTGCCGACCTGGCTTTCCCGGGCGCCAACCACACGCGCTTCGAGCACAGCGTGGGGACGCTCTTCATCGCAGATAAGATGGCAAAGGCGCTGGGGCTATCGCAGGAGGAAATAGTAAAAGTCAGGATGGCAGCCCTGCTCCATGATGTCGGGCACTGCGCATTCTCGCATGTAGTGGAAAGCGTCCTTAAAAGAAACCCGTTATACCAGCCTGTGATAAATGGAAAGAATTTCCTGAACCACGAGATGTTCACAAAATACATAATATCAAATTCATTCCATACAAAACCGGAAATTGCAGCGCATGCAGGCGCGCCGTTCTTTGAAGAGATTGCACGGATGGCAATTGGTGATGTTGACTCTGTTTCAAAACCCTATCTTGCGCAGATAATCTCAAACGACATAGACGCTGACAGGATTGATTTCCTGCTTCGCGATTCATACCACACAGGCGTTTCTCTCGGGCTTGTGGACCTTGACCAGATTATAGGAAGCATGACGCTATACAATAACAGGGTAATACTGGGAGGTTCACAGAGTTACGATGAAGACATGGCGCTCACAGCCGC
>CABMII010000131.1 GCA_902386255.1 uncultured archaeon | reverse complement strand
TTCAAAAGTATATGAAATCCATCTTGGTGAAAAGAGGAAATTGAGTGAGATTCCAGATAAGGTAATGAAGTTTGCAGATTCTTTAGAACTGAATATATTCCCTAAAAAATTGCGGAGTTAAGGTTTTGAAACAAATCGAGCAAAGTAGTTTCTTCCCTGATGGTATCTAATGGATTTTTCACAAGTATGCTTCCAACGTAGGTTTTCAATCAATTAAACTTTTCGTTATCCACTTCAGGAAATTTTTCATTTCCACCATATCAAAAACCTTTATCAATACTTTTGGTCATTCCATCAAGTCCAATAGTGAATTAACCATAACTCAGACAATTGGCTTTCCGGGACAAAAATCTACCTGAAAAATAATGTTTTCTGCATGAATTTCATTCCCAACATAATTTTTTACATATATTGACAGTGCCTTATGAACAGGAATACGAACTTCTTTCATTATGGTTATTCCATTTTTTAATTCTTCGTAAAGACAATCGCCCACATGTTCCTTGTTATGATAGATAGGATAGTTTTCTATAAAAAGCTGTATCTCAGTTTCATTTTCAATCTCTTTATCATTAGCTCGAATTGTTAATTTTATTTTATTATCTCCTGCACGAATCAATATCAAATCTTCTTCTTCATTCACATGTCCCTTAAAAACAGGATGTAGCCAAACAACACCACCTTCGTCATTTGGTTTTACATCAACGTATTTGTTAAAACTGTTCATGTTCATTCTCTTTGTTAAAGTCATCTTACTACAGTTCTCTTCTTTGTAAAGATATTCGTTTATTGCTTTTTCAACAGTTGCTCCTATCTCACCGTAGACACGCCCCGCTGCTTTTTGGGCAACATACATTCGTAATCGGTTCATCACTTTTTTATCGATGCGGAAGGGTTCCGTTTCCATGCTGTAAGATAGGATTCAATCTTATTTATAGTTTACTACTACAATTACTACAGTTTACTACTGTAATTACTACATTTAGTAAACACATCTCTCAATACTGACGGTCAATTATTGTATATTCAAGACTGAGCAATCAAGCAATCATCAGGACTGCCCCCCGCCCTAAAGGGAGCACGCAAAAGCGGATGTGCGCCCTACCGCGCAAGAACAGCCCTTCGGGACAGTTTACCTATGCGCCAACGAGCGACCATAGCTATACTTGAAAACATGCCCCCTTTTTGACAAAAGCCAAAGTAGCAAATAAACAATTGGGAAAACTCATGCACCCGCGCGTGGATGCTCGAAATAACGAATTTTCCAAACGAGTTACCCTTTAATCCTCTTCAGCCTGAACGTATTCTCCCGCTCCATTTCCTCAAGCCTCAACACAATAAAATCCTTTGCTTCAGAAAGCTCAGGTATCACCTTGAACTCAAGCGCATTAACCCTGCGCTTTGTCTTTTCGATATCCTCAAGCAGTTTCTTCATCGTGGTTTCTATCTCAGCAGCGAGGATGATTTTCTCGACAAGTATTTCATAAGCATCTACCGCCTCGTCAATACGCGAGCTTGTGCCGATAATACCGTAGCCGTGCTCATCGAGTTTCTTATGGACGCTTGAAGCCTCGATTTTCGGAACAACTACACCCATCACGTTCTTGCTTACAAGTTCAAGCTTTGGATTATCCTTAAGCGCAAAGGCTGTGGATTTCACTACGACAATGCCTTCCACTGACTTGGCGATTGCAAGGTTCTGGGAAGCCAGAGTGAACTGCTTCTCCACCTCAACCCTTATGCCCTTCGCTTTTTCAAGTATCTCAAAAAGCTCAAGTATCAGGCCATCACGCTTCATTTTGAGAAGCTTGTGACCGCTCTGGCTGAGCTTGATTTTCTTCTTAAGCTCGATGAGTTCCGAACGTGTGGGCTTTATATTGTCCTTGATAGCCATATTATTCTTTTTTCTCTTCCTTTGCTTTATGAGCCGGATGGTATTTCTGGATATACTTGTTATCGATTCTTGTGAGCTGTGCCTCGGGGAGTTCAGCGAGAAGCTCCCAGCCGATATCGAGAGTGGTCTCTATATCCCTGTTCTCATCTGCGCCCTGCCTGACGAACCTGTCTTCGAACATATCGGCGAACTCAAGGAATTTCTTATCCCTGTCAGAGAGAGCGTCCTTGCCCACGATAGCGACCAGCCCCCTCAGGTCCTTGCCTTCTGCATATGCGGCATACAACTGGTCAGAGACCGCCTTATGGTCTTCTCTTGTCCTTGTCGCGCCAATGCCTGAGTTCATCAATCTTGATAGTGATGGAAGCACATTGACAGGAGGATAAATGCCTTTCCTGTGCAATTCCCTTGATATAACGATCTGCCCTTCAGTGATGTATCCTGAAAGGTCAGGAATCGGGTGCGTGATATCGTCTCCGGGCATTGATAAAATGGAGAACTGCGTCACCGAGCCTTTTCTTCCCTTTACTACGCCTGCACGTTCGTAGAGCGAAGCAAGGTCTGTGTACATGTAACCTGGATAACCGCGCCTTCCAGGCACTTCTTCTCTTGCCGCGCCCATCTGGCGAAGCGCCTCGCAATAGTTCGTGATATCAGTAAGAATAACGAGCACATGCATATCATGTTCGTAAGCGAGATATTCTGCTGCAGTAAGAGCAAGCCTTGGGGTGATAAGACGTTCTACAGCCGGGTCGTCCGCAAGATTCAGGAACACCACAGCCCGCTCAAGAGCGCCTGTTCTTTCAAAGTCGCGCATGAAATACTGGGCTTCTTCATTAGTGATGCCCATTGCTGCAAATACCACTGCGAACTGCTCATCCGAGCCCCGTACTTTTGACTGCCTTGCTATCTGCAATGCAATCTCGTTGTGCGGAAGACCCGAGCCTGAGAAAATAGGCAGTTTCTGACCGCGCACAAGAGTATTCATTCCGTCTATCGTGGATATGCCGGTCTGGATAAAATCCTTTGGCGGAAGGCGCGCATAGGGGTTGATTGCAGCACCCGTGATTTCAAGCCTGTCTTCGGGTACGATTCGGGGGCCGCCGTCCAGCGGTTCGCCCGAGCCTGACAGTATCCTGCCGAGCAAGTCTTTTGAAACCGGGAGTTTGATCGTTTCTCCGGTGAACCTGACGCCGCATTCCTTATTTAAACCGCCGGTTCCTTCGAATACCTGAACAACAACTATATCATCGGAAGTATCAAGCACCTGTCCTCTCTTGGTTGTGCCGTCGGGAAGATTTATATTTACAAGTTCATTGTATCCAACAGGTTCCGTCTTCTCTACAAAGATAAGCGGACCTGCGATTTCCCTGATTGTCTTGTATTCTTTGGTCATGTTACTTACCCCTCAGTTTTGCAAATTCTTCTTCCATGTTCTTTAGAATAACGCCAAGGGCCGCGTCAAAGTCTTTCTCGAATTTGACCTTTGCAAGGTCATCTTTTGTTTTTGATTTCATGATATCTTCGACAGATGCGCCGCCCTCAAGTGCTGTCTGGGCTTTATCGCCCCATGCGGTGATCGCCTTTAGCAGCTTGAACTGTTTATCCATTGCGCAGAAAGTATCCACTTCGTGGTATGCGTTCTGCTGCAGGAAATATTCGCGTATCATTCTTGCTATCTCAAGCGTCAATTGCTGGTCTTCCGGAAGAGCGTCCGAACCAACGAGCTGGACGATTTCCTGGAGTTCGGCTTCTTTCTGGAGAAGTTCCATCGCATCATTCCTGAGCTTGACCCATTCAGGAGATACGTTTTCCTTGTACCAGTCCTCAAGAGCCTTTGAGTATAATGAATAACTGTTAAGCCAGTTGATCGCCGGGAAATGCCTGCGTTGCGCCAGTTTGGCGTCAAGCGCCCAGAATACCTTAACGATACGAAGCGTGTTCTGTGTAACTGGTTCTGAGAAGTCACCGCCTGGTGGTGAAACTGCACCTATGACAGTGATTGAGCCTTCTTTTCCGCAAAGTGCCTTGACTTTGCCCGAGCGCTCATAGAATTCCGAGAGCCTCGCTGCAAGATAAGCCGGATATCCTTCTTCTCCGGGCATCTCTTCAAGCCGTGATGAAATCTCTCTCATCGCTTCTGCCCATCTCGATGTCGAATCTGCCATGAGGGAAACGTCGTATCCCATATCCCTGTAATACTCGGCTATTGTGATACCTGTGTAAACAGATGCTTCTCTTGCTGCAACGGGCATGTTTGAGGTATTCGCTATCAGGACAGTCCTTTCCATTAATGGCCTGCCTGTTTTCGGGTCTTCAAGTTCAGGGAATTCGCTCAAGACATCAGCCATTTCATTGCCGCGTTCCCCGCACCCGATATAAACCACTATTTCAGTATCGCTCCATTTTGCAAGCTGTTGCTGTGTAACTGTTTTTCCGCTTCCGAATGGGCCCGGTATAGCCGCAGTCCCGCCTTTTGCAACAGGGAATAGACCATCAAGGATTCTCTGGCCTGTTATCAGTGGAGTATTCGGCATCAGTTTCTTGCTCACAGGTCTTGGCTTCCTTACAGGCCATTTCTGCATCATCATGAGTTCCGTGCCGCTGCTGAGCGTGCAAATAACTTCATCGACCTTGTATTTGCCCTTCTTTATTTCGTCAACGGTGCCTGAAACATTGGGAGGTACAAGTATCCTGTGCTGGATATTTTCCGTTTCCTGGACAGTACCGATAATATCTCCGCCGTTCACCTTGTCGCCCTTTTTGACCGTCGGTACAAAATCCCATTCCTTTTCGCGTGAGAGGCCGTTCGCTGAGACTCCGCGTTTTATAAAGTCACCCATAGTATCTTTTAAAACCGGGAGAGGGCGCTGGATTCCATCGTATATGCTTTCAAGGAGCCCGGGTCCGAGTTCAACAGACAATGACATGCCTGTATTTTCTACGGGCTCACCAGGTCTTAATCCTGAAGTTTCTTCATATACCTGTACTGTGGATTTCTCGCCTTCTATCCCTATCACTTCGCCCATCAATCCTTCTTTTCCGACTTTGACCACATCGTACATTTTGGTATTCAAACCGCTGATGATAACGACCGGTCCTGATATCCTATAAATTTCACCTTTATTTTTCATTTTCAAAGACACCTACTGTTTTATGTTGAATATTGATATGAGTTATAACTATTTCCATAAATCGACACCAACCGCCTGTTTTATTTTATCCCTCAGGTTTGTGCTCTCACCCTTGCCGCCGATGGCTATCACCGTGGGTTCTACAGAATCGTCAAGTATCTGCTGCATATGCGGGGATAACGTCTTCATGTCATCATTATGGATAACCAGAATCCCGACATTTTTATCGTTCAGAACGGTCTGGATTTTTGCTTCGATATCCGAAGATGTTGCATCATAGATTTTCCGGATACCTGCAAGCCGAAAGCCAATGACGAAATCGCTTGTTCCGACAACTGCAATTTCCATCTACATCACCAGGTGGGCTTTTATTACGTCTTCAGGAAGCTTTGTCTCTTTTCCGCGCACTATTATTCTCAGGTTATCCACCTCGATTTTTTTGCTCACTATATAATCAAGGACAGGAAGAATTGAAAGTGGATAATAATATGATATCTGGGACGCATACATAAGCCCATATTTATCAAGCCGTGTTTCAATATGAATAAGAGAAGTCAATTCACCGCTGATATCGGATATTGCTTTCCAGTAAGAATACTCCTCAAGTGCGCGCACGAACTCGGAAAAGGACATGGATGCCAATCGTCCCAGGTCTGACTCTTTAAGTTCCATTCCGCCGGGTATAAGATTCTTTAGTGTATCTTCCCGCTCCATACCTGCTCGTTTCATCCTGAAGAGCATTTTCAGGTTCTTCAGATCGATTTCTGTTCTCAGGAATTTTAAGAATAATCTATTTCCGGTTTTTGTAGCCGCTTCAATCCGTTTGGCATAATACCTTTTATCCAGGGCGTTTTCTATCTCTGCAAGATCCCCTTTATATCCTTCAAGTGCAGGGTAATATGGCGTTCCGGAAAGAGCTCCGATTATTCCCTCAACAGTACCGATCTTAACAAGTTCTGTCAAATCCCTGTACCTTAACTGGCCCGCCGAAACCACATCTTCGAGTATTTCTTCTTCACTTGCCCCTGAAATTTTTCCTCTCAGTATGGTCTTGATATTCCAGATATCAAAGGAGCGAAGATATTCGGTAATCAGGAAGTTGGCTTCATTTTGCGACACTTCTATTAATTTGCGGTAGGTCAATGCCAGGTTCTGGTTGAGGGCATGTTCGAAGAGATCGGTACCCCTGTATTTTTTCCCAAGTTCATCAACATCTTTCTTATATTCGGATTCCCCGATAAAACGGGTTATCTCCGGTATTTCCATGTTAAGGAACTTAGGATACATATCCTTGGGGATGAGTTTTCCCTTCATAGCACGGACTCTTGCTACGATATATGCGTATTTTGCGCCGTCTGAAGCTCCCATTCCTTATTTCACCTGAACAAGATATCGGAAACCTGTTTCAATGACTGTTCGCTAACATCTTTTAGAATCGTGTCATACTTGAAGTCAAGGACTTCCGTCCCGTCGGAATTTTCTACAACAACGCCCCCGATACAATCAATCTCGCCTGCATACTCAAGTTTCGTAAGTTTTGAAATCGCCTGCTTATCTTTGTTCCTTGAGTATATTTTGCTGTTCCCGCTTTCATTTTTTTCGATAATTGATTTCAGAAGCTTCTGGTTTTTCTCTGCCGGCAGTTTCTGGATTGCATCAATGGTCGTCACATATACTTCATCAAGGATTTCCTTGCGTGCATTAAGTATCGCTTTTTTGACCTCAAGATTTGCGCTGGATAGTTCCTGCTGCCTTAATCTATCGATTTCTTTTTTGATAGACACTTCTTTTTCCGCCTTGATTTTATCGGCAGTGGCCCGGGCGTCCGCAAAAATCTTTGAGACTTCCGAAGATGTCTCCTTGCTGATTTTCTCAGCCTCAGCCTCGCCCTTGGCCTTGATTTCTCCAACTATCGCATCAAGTCCCATATTCTTGCCTTAGAAGACGAACAATAATATCAGTGCTACTACCAGACCGAATATGACGATAGACTCGGGGATGACTGTCATCAGCAGACCTTTACCAAAGAATTTCTCATCTTCGGCCATTGCGCCTACTGCTGCCGCGCCTATTGCCTGTTCGCCAAGACCGGCACCTATACCAGCGAGTCCTACTGCCAGTCCTGCTCCTACTGCTACCATTCCAGCTTGTGTTGGATCTACCATATTTTTTATTCCTCCGTATATTTTCTATTATAACCAAAGGGGACGTATTTTTTACCTCCCCCCTCATAAAATTTAGTGAAAAATTCCACGTACTGAAGCCTCAGTGAATGAAGTCCGGGGCCAAGTATCCCAAGCAACAGGTTTATTAAATGCCCGATTAACAGGATTAAAACACCCACAAGGGCAAGACCAATACCCTTGCCGAGTAATATCCCTTCAGGCCTTATGAAAAGCTTCATGGAAAGCGTGTTTACCGCAAGGGCTATTCCGGCAGAGGATAATCCTATGGCAAGTATCCTTGCGTATGAAAGGACGTTGCTCAATAATGTGGGTATCTCCATAATCGAGATAAACCCTTCTCCTTTTATCAAAAGTATGATTCCGATAACAGCGAGCCCGACTCCCCCTATGAAAACAGGGTCGTGGGATTGTACGGGTAACTTTGACATCAAAGCCGGCATTAATTTAGCTATAGCGGCAACTCCACCGATTAATATCATCATCCAGCTTCCCTTCTCGTAAATGGCATGTTTTAACCCGTGTTCTATCGTAATGTTCCTGAAGCCAAGGACAAGACCCAGGAAAATATGAACAATGCCAATTAATAATGTTATCAACAACAGCGACTGCACTGATTCGAACCTGTGTACCGGAATATGGATGCCTGCTATCACTGGTCCTGCAATGCCAAGTAATCCTTGTTCCATTTCACCATTGGTCACGGCGTTGAAAAGCGGGAAACCAAAAAATTCCCCGTATATAAAGCCCAATAATACAGACAGCACGGCTGAAAGGAATAATATCACCGCAAGCGCATTCAGCCCTCCGCTCTTAAACTTGTTTTTAATAACAGCGGCAATGCCGGCTATCAGAATACCGTATCCAACATCCCCGAGCATGATTGCGTAAAACAACGGGAATGTGATAAAAACAAGTGATGCCGGATCTATCTCCCTGTATTTCGGGGTTGCAAAGGTATTTATCAAAAGTTCAAACGGTTTCGCAGGCGCAGGGTTTTCAAGTTCAATAGGTATTTCTTCCTCTTTCACTTCCTCTTCAAGCCTGGTCAGGTATGCCAGCCCACCCGTGCTTTTCTGCAATTCTGATTCTATTTCATCGTATTTTCTTGAAGGAACCCATCCGTCTATGATAAATGCATTGGGGCTTGTGGCGAACCTCAGCGGCGCTTCGGCCTTTTGTGTCTCCATAGAAAGGTATTCATCTGCCGCCATTATGAAATCGGAATATTCTTTCCTGATATTATCAAGTTCAGCCTTTATGGAAGCATGTTTTTCTTTGAGAATGGCTATCTCTTTTGTGAGTTCGCCAAGCAGTACAGGCGGATTTCCTTTTAAATCCGGCACCTTGAATTCAACATACGACCGCTCTTCCTGCAAGAGTTTCTGGATATCATCCGCAAATGCTACCGGGACAAAAAGCGCGAAAATCTTTCTTTTTTCATGTTCCCCTGTAATTAATTCATATTTTTCCGTGATTTTGGAAATACCGGGTTCGATGTCAGCGTCGATATATCCGGTGAAAACTTTTAATGTTTCATAACCGACGTAATCGTCCAGGGGCAGCGGAAGTCCGAAGAAGGGTTTAATTGAAGATACCAAATCTTCTTTTTCCTTGATATTGAATTCTATGCTTCTTAATTCATCAAACCGGGATGAAACTTCTTTCTGGAGATTGCTGATTTTTTCATCTATCCGGGAAGGCAGTTCTGCAGAACTTTGCTTCAGTGAAGGTTCTTTTTCCTTCACGCCGAGCTGGTTCGATATTGCCCGCAGTGACAGGAGATATTCCGAAAGTTTTGAAGCGTTTTTTAACGGTCTTCCTATCTTGAAATCTTCATTTTCTTCCGAATAATCCGATATATGCAGGACGTTTAACCTGTGTAATGTGGAAATTGCCGGCTCCATGAGGTCTCTTGTGCCTGCAATCATGACCCGTGTCATTTTTGTGGGTTTAAGCATTCGCCGCCCTCTCGAACTCGGTTAAAATAAATTTTGTAGCCTTCGTGATATTCTTTTTTGCCTTCTTTTTGATATCTTCTGCTTCAGAAACGCCCTTTTCTACAATTTTCTCTCTCTCTTCCTTAATGATTTCCTGTGCTTTATTTATCTCGGCTGCTGCATATTCAAGAGCTTCTTCTTCGGCTTTTTTAATGATCTCCCGGGCTTGTGCTTTTGCTTCGTTTATTTTTTGATTCCTGACTTCATTTGCTTGCAGGACTGACTTTTTAGCATCTTCTTCCGCCTGCTTAATATCGGATAAAATTTCAGCGCGTGTCATTTAATTCCTCATGAACAAAATAATAGCCTCGTTTTGACTCAGCATAGGAGAGCACCTACTTAAATTATTCGGTTTTAAATTGTTTATGCGCTTCCCTATTTTTAATGAAAAATCGTTTTAAATTATTTTATCACTTCATATCCGGCATTGGTCCAGTCCGTGATTCCACCTTTCATATTATATATTTCTTTAAACCCGTCATTTACAAGTATTCCGCTTGCCTGTGCGCTGCGGCCGCCGGATTTGCAATAGACAAGGATTTTCTTATCACGCGGCAATTCGTTGAGCTTTTTATCAAGAACCTGCACCGGTATCAGTGTTGAATTCTTAATGTGCCCGGTATCGTATTCTTCCTGCGTTCGCACGTCAAGGATAAAAACATTGCCGCTATCGATCATTTCTTTAGCCTGCTGGACATTGACATCTATGTACTGCGCTTTTTCAGGCAGCTTTTGTTCGGCTACGCATCCGGATAATGCTGCCAGCAACAGAAGGCAGGCAAATGCGATGAAATAAAACTTTTTCATAGTATGGTATTATTGTTCTCAAATATTTAAGAGATGCGTGATATGAGAGACATTTCGCCAGAAAATATGTAAGGTATTATGATATACCTAAACAAATAACCATACAACATGTCGGAATACGACACAATAATCGCAGGCGCAAGCTTTGCCGGGCTCATTGCTGCCGATAACATCGAAGGTACTGTCCTTCTCATCGACAGGAAAGAAATAGGAACTCACCAGACCTCATCCTGCGCCACTTTCACCTCAGTGCTGGAAGGGCTCGGATGCAGGAACACAATCCTGCAGGAGTTTGACACGCTCATACTGCACATCCCGGAAGAGAGAAAAGTGGAGCTTATCGAGCCTATAAGCACCTTCGACTATGAAAAATTCTGCAAGACCGTAGCGCACAGGATAAAGGCAAAAATTCTAAAAACCTCCGTAAAAGGGGTTACAGGGCAAACTGTGATAACCGGCTCAGAGACTTTCGATTCGCAGTGCATCCTTGACTGCACAGGCTGGAAAGCTGTGCTCGCAAGTTCTATTAAGAATGATTATGTGGACAGGCAAAAACTTTCCTTCGGCATAGAATCTGAGGTAGAGCATACCGACGACAGTCTTCATTTTTTCGTTGACCCGAAAATCATAAAGCAGGGAGCTGCCTGGATTTTCCCCATCGGAAATAAATCACGGATAGGCCTTGCTAGTTATGCCGGAAGGACAAATATATTGCCCGAACTGTCAGAATTTCTTAAAACCATGTCTCTTGATGTCGAATATATTCACGGCGGCTACTTTCCATCCTGTCTGCGCGAGCCTGCTGTGGGAAACATATTCATGGTTGGGGACTCAGCAGGAATGGCGGCTCCGACAACGGGCGAAGGGATACGTTATGCGGTAAGGTACAGCAGGGAGTGCGCAAGGATAGTGCAAAGCATTATCGATGGGGATAAGACGCTTGAACACGGGCTTCGTGAGTACAGGGACGTGGTTTATAGAAGCAAGTGGGGTTATGACATGCTTATGAACATGCAGAACCGCCTTCTGAGCAACATTTTACCTGAGACCATAAAGAAAGCAGCATACAGCAGGGTTTTCTCAGGGCTCTTCCAAAAAATGTACCTCGGCATTTGATAAACGGGATTTCGCCCGATTATCGATAGTTTCTTTAAACCATAGTACCAATAAGTACTTCCATGGCAATCCACCCCATCGAATACCGCTACGGAAACCCTGAAATGAAGGCAGTGTGGAGCGAAGAAGCACGTCTCCGGAAGATGCTTGCAGTTGAAACCGCTCTTGCAAAAGCCGAGGCATTTACAGGCTATATTCCAAAAGGGGCAGAAGAGAAAATAGCCGCCGGGGCGGATAAAGTTATACTTGACAGGGTAAAAGAAATAGAAGATGAAATCCATCATGATGTAATGGCAGTAGTCCTTTCGCTGGCGGAACAGTCGGGAGATGGCGGGAAGTGGGTTCATTTCGGAGCTACATCCAATGATATCCTGGATACGGCAACAGCCCTCCAGATAAAAGATGCGATATTCATTTTAAGGAAAGAAACAGTGAAACTGCGTTCTGTATTGCTTGATATGGCACTCTCGCATAAGAATACCGTATGCGCAGGACGCACACACGGACAAATTGGCGTCCCTACGACATACGGTTTGCGGTTTGCGATATGGGCATCCGAGATTGACAGGCATATCGAAAGACTGGACCAGCTTGCGCCACGTGCCACGGCAGGAAAAATGAGCGGGGCGGTCGGCACACAGGCGGCTTTCGGAACAAAGGGTATCGAGATTCAGAAAAAAACAATGGAATTCCTGGGGATTGAGGCTGCCGATGTTTCAAACCAGATAATCCAGAGGGACAGGCATGCCGAATTTGTGATGTGGATGGCGAATATTGCTACCACGCTTGATAAAATATGCATCGAGATACGAAGCCTTGCCAGAAGCGAAATAGCAGAAGTCGAGGAGGGTTTCGGGAAGAAACAGGTGGGTTCATCAACGATGCCCCATAAGCGCAACCCCATAAAATCCGAACAGGTCTGCGGGCTGTCGAGAATCGTGAGGGCAATGGTTGAGCCTGAGCTTCGCAATAACACGTTGTGGGACGAGCGCGACCTCACCAATTCTTCATGTGAGCGCATTGTGTTTCCTGAGTCGTGCGTGCTGACAGACCATATAATCCGCCTCACCACGACCATTATCCAGAACCTGCGCTTTTATCCCGAAAACATACGAAAGAACCTGAGCCTGCTAAATGGCCTGAATATGGGCGAGGCTATAATGATTGAGTTCAGTAAGAAAGGCGTGGGGAGGCAGGAGGCGCATGAAATTGTCCGCGAGTGCGCAATGTCGGCGCGTGAGACTGGAATCCACATGAAAGACGCGCTGATTAAGAATAAGACAGTCTCGAAATATCTTACGGAAAAAGAGATAATTATGCTAATGAATCCGGATAATTATATAGGCACGGCGGTTATACAGGTGGAATCCCTTGTAACAAAGCTTAAAAAACGAAAATAAAAGAGGATAAATAATTGTTAAGAAAAGCCACCATCAAAGACGTTGAAAAGATATGGAAACTCGTCAATAGTTATGCAGATAGCCGCATCATGCTTCCCCGGTCATTGAGCGAACTGTATGAGAATCTGCGGGATTTTTACGTATTCACTGAAAATGATAAAATGGTAGGCTGCGGCGCGCTTCATATCACATGGGAAGATTACGGGGAAATTCTCTCACTTGCAGTTGAGCCTTCAAGAGTACGAGAGGGAATAGGCTCGCAGATTCTCAAAGCATGCGAGGATGAGGCCAGGGCTCTTGGATTGAATAAACTTATCACGCTGACTTATGTTCCTGAATTCTTCGAGGCACATGGTTTCGTGAGAGTGAAGAAGAGCACGCTGCCGCATAAGATATGGAGCATGTGCATTAAATGCCCCAAGTTCCCTGAGTGCGATGAGATACCGCTTGTGAAGAAGATAAATTAATTATTTAATATTCGCAAGCAGCTCCTGCAATCCTTTTGCATTAAGCCTGATATTTTCCCCGTCCACCTCGGCATAACATTCTTTTACAAGATAATCAAGCTGAAATTTCAACTGGGATTCTGAAATGCCAAGCTCTTTCATTATTTCCTTTTTTGTTTTCCCGAAAGCTCCAATGGATTTGACAACCTTTCTCCGGAGAGGATTTTCAAGCGTCTTGAACATCAACTGGTGGTCATGCGGTGTTTTCATCTCGCATGCGTCGGGTTCAGGTGGTATTGATTCTATTTCGTCGTTCATCTATCTCAACCCTATCATAATTCGTTCGGCTTAACTAATAATTGTATCGTGAATTTCTTATATTCATTTTGTTCCATTAAAACACCAAAGTTTAATACGTTTAGACAACAGTTATTGTGTAGATATGAGCGAAGCCGAAACGGTTGGAGAGCATAAAGCCCATTGGATAACAATCTCCAGCGATGAATATGAGTCCATGAAATCTACATTAGAGGTTCTTTCTGATTCCGAACTGCTGGAGCAGATTAAGGAAAGCGAAGAAGACTATAAAGCAGGAAGGTATAAAAAACTTCGCGATTTAATTAAGGAAACTAAGAAGGATTAAGTCATTTCGTCTTTGTGCTTAAAACCCACAATAACAACGATTTTTTCATTTTCGTCTATCCTAAAAAGCACCCGCCACTTTTTCTCAAAATAGATTTCCCATATACCTGCCAAGGGATAACGGAGTGGTTTTGCATAAGACTGTGGCGCAGTTTCAAGTTTTATCAGTTTCTTATAAAGTATCTTCTTTAAATTGTTATCCAGCTTTTTATCAATTATGCGCTGAATTTTTTCAGGGACGATGACTTCATAAGGCATACAATCCATATTTGCTTAAAAACATATATAGTTTGCCTGGGATATTTAATATAAATACTTATTTTGTTATTTCAAGTATTATTAGCTACTATATAGCTATTTAATAGCTATTTTAAGCTGTTAAGTCATATCTGATATCTATTAGGTAATATCAGGTATGATTGGTTTTCATTCAGCAGGTTACAAGACAGCAATTATACAATCGGCACCGCTTCCCCGCACTCCGAGCACTTCCCATCCTTAATCTTAATCGCGCTCACCCTGAATCCGGCGCGATCAATCAGCAGCGCATTGCACTTCGGGCAATATGTATTCTCATACTTATGCCCCGGGACATTGCCTGTATAAACAAACTTCATACCCTCTTTTTTTGCAATATCGTGCGCCATCTCAAGCGTCTCAGTCGGCGTAGGATAGAGGTCATCCATCTTGTACATAGGATAGAACCTCGTGAAATGCATGGGCGTATCCACTCCAAGGTTATCGCGCACCCATCTCACTATCTGTGTTATCTCCTCAGGCGAATCGTTCTTTGTCGGGATAATAAGCGTAATCGTTTCGATGTGCATGCCCAGCTCCTTTGCAAGTTTGGTGGATTCAAGAACGGGCGCAAGCCTGGCGCCGCAGATTTTCCTGTAAAAATCATCGGAAAATGATTTTATATCCACGCGGAATGCGTCAAGATACGGCGCGATTCTCCGTAGCGCTTCGGGTGTGATGTAGCCATTGGTCACGTATATGGTCTTTAACCCCGCTTTTTTCGCAAGAACTGCGCTGTCGTATGTGTATTCATGCCAGATGGCGGGTTCATTATACGTCCATGCTATTGATTTGCATCCGGTCGCCAGCGCCCGCTTGATTGCTTCCTCAGGCGTTATTTCCTTTGTCCAAGCCTCCTCAAGCGTCACCTGCGAAATATTCCAGTTCTGGCAGTGCATGCACCTGAAATTGCATCCGATAGTGCCCAACGAATACGATTTCGTGCCGGGAAGGAAATGGTATAGAGGTTTTTTCTCAATCGGGTCAACGGCTTCACTTGAAACGGTATTATATATCAATGTGTAAATTTTTACGTTCCTGTTCTGCCGTGTCCTGCATACCCCCAATTTCCCCTCGGCAATCGTACACCTGTGTGAACACACATTGCATTTCACTTTATTGTCCGGAAGTCTGTCAAACAGAACCCCTTCTTTAATCATTGACGATGCTCCTATTATAGTTGAGAACTTAATTTTCCAAACATATCATTGTGAATACTTCGCGCGTTCTCTGCGCCTCTGCGGTGTGCGTTTTAGTCACCGCAAAGACGCAAAGGTCGCAAAGATAGTTTAAATTGTTAGTTTTTGACTACAACTGTCATCTTCTGGCGCGGTTTTTTATGCATATATTTCGGGTCTTGATTCTATCTGCTTTGAACGTTTCTTTCGCAGTTCGTCCTTTATCGTCTCGTAATAACTCATTATATCTGAGGTAACTGACGGACCCGTATCATCGATTGCGGCCAGGAAATGCGATTGCCTGACCTTTTCAGCTTTAATATCTTCACGCATCGCGAATCTACCTGCCTTCTTGCACACAGCAGCTATGTCGGCGCCCGTGAAGTCTTCAGTCAATTCTACGAGCTTTTTAATATCCACATCTTTCGCAATCGCCATTTTCTTTGTGTGGACTTTGAATATTTCAAGCCTTGTCTTCTTATCCGGCACAGGCACAAGTATCATCTCGTCAAACCTTCCAGGGCGCAAAAGCGCAGGGTCGATTATATCCGGCCTGTTCGTCGCCCCGATAACCACAACGCCGCGAAGTTCCTCCAGCCCGTCAAGTTCCGAGAGCAACTGGTTCACAATCCGCTCGGTTACATGCGGCTCACCAGCAGCCGTTCCCCTTATGGGAGCAAGCGCATCGAGTTCATCAAGGAATATGATAGCGGGCGCAACCTGGCGCGCTTTTTTGAATATCTCTGCAATATGCTGCTCGGATTCGCCATACCATTTCGATAAAATATCACTGCCTTTGACTGTTATGAAATTCGCTTCACTTTCGTTTGCGATGGCTTTTGCAAGCAGGGTTTTTCCTGTTCCAGGAGGCCCGAATAGAAGCACGCCTTTAGGCGCTTCCACTCCTATGCGCCTGAATGAATCACCATAACGCAGCGGCCATTCAACAGCCTCTTTCAGCAGGGCTTTCACAGCATCAAGCCCGCCGATATCCTCCCATGTCACATTGGGTATTTCAAATAAAATCTCCCGCAATGCAGAGGGCTGGACTTCCTTCATGACCTCTTCAAAGTCCGAACGTGTGATAATAAGTTTATCCAGTGTCTCTTTGGGAATTTCTTTCTGTTCAAGGTCTATTTCCGGGAGAATCCTGCGCAGCGATGTCATTGCAGCTTCCCGGCACAGCGCTGCTATGTCGGCCCCAACGAATCCATAGGTGCGGTCGGCAAGGGCATCAAGACTCACATCCTCGGCAAGCGGCATCCCGCGTGTATGGATCTGGAAGATCTCCCTTCTCCCTTCACGGTCAGGTACACGAAGCTCAATCTCACGGTCAAACCTGCCCGGGCGGCGAAGCGCCATATCCAGCGCCTCGGGACGGTTCGTCGCGCCAATCACAATCACGTTCTTTCTTGATTTCAAGCCGTCCATCAACGAAAGAAGCTGCGCCACAACGCGGCGCTCAACCTCGCCCGTGACCTCGGCGCGTTTGGGAGCGATGCTGTCTATCTCATCGATGAAAATTATGGCAGGGGAATTTTTTTCTGCTTCATCAAAAGCCTCGCGCAGCTTATGCTCGCTTTCCCCGTAATATTTCGACATGATTTCAGGGCCGTTTATAGTAATGAAATACGCATCGCTCTCATTTGCCACTGCTTTTGCAAGCATGGTTTTCCCAGTCCCAGGCGGACCGTGAAGAAGGACTCCTTTCGGCGCATCGATCCCGAGCCTGCTGAAGAGTTCCGGATGCCGGAGAGGCAATTCTATTATCTCCCTGATTTTAGTGAGGGCAGGCTTTATCCCGCCCAGGTCTTCATACATTACTTCCGGGATTCCTTCCTCAAGCTCAACAGCTTCAGGTAAAAGTTCTACCTCAGTGATGTCGGTAATTTTAACTATCCCGGCTGGCGTTGTCGAAACCACATGGAGTTTAATCTCGCCAAGACCAAAAGAAGGGAACATTCCTTCGAATACATGCTCAAGCATCATATCCCCGCCATAAGATTCTCTGGGTTTGCGCACGCTTGTGGTTGAAATGACATCCCCTTTTGAGACAGTCCTATTATGAAAAATAGACCTCAGGCTTTCGCTTGGCGCATAGATATGGATATTCTGGGTAACCGGTGAAAGTATGACCTTTTTTGCTTCTTTCCACTCTGCTTTCCTCACTTCAACATATTCCCCGAGGCTTGTTTTCGCGTTCGTCCGTATCAACCCGTCCATGCGGATGACATCGAGCCCCTCATCCTGGGGATATGACCGCCCCACCACGGCCGATGTCGGGCGTTCGCCTATAACCTCAACTACGTCAAAAATATTGACGCCAATATCGTTCCTGAACTTCTCATCGATTCTTACGATGCCTTTCCCGACATCCCTCTGGTCTGCTTCTGCCACTTTTAATCGCGCTGATTTTTCCATGAAACCCCTATATAATAATATTTTGTTTTATTTAATAAAAGTTTGCTTTCGTCCCGGCCCGACTGACACATATTCTATTTCCACGCCCATTAATTCTTCAAGCAATTCGACATACAACCTGGCATTTTCTGGAAGATCGGAAAAACTTTCAGCCCCGGAAATATCCTCCTCCCATCCGGGCGGGTCAATATAAATGGGTTTGCACCTGGCGATATCATCGGAAAGTTCTGGCGGATAATCAAGCTGTTTTCCTTCGATTTCGTATCCTATACATAATTTCAAGGGGTCAAGCCCTGAAAGGACGTCAAGTTTGGTGAGAGCCATGCTTGTATAGCCGTTGAGATTGATGGATTTTCCTGCAAGCGGAAGGTCAAACCAGCCGCATCTCCGTGGTCTTCCTGTGGTTGTGCCGAACTCCCCGCCTTTTTCACGCAGGTGCTCGCCGACTTCGTTTTTCTGCTCGGTTGGGAGCGGGCCTTCCCCGACGCGCGTAATGTAGGCTTTTATGACGCCGATTACCTTATCCACTTTCTTCGGACCGACTCCGAGTGATGCGCATGCTGAACCTGCTACCGTGCTTGAGGATGTGACGAATTTTTGCGTCCCGTGTATGATATCAAGATGCGTTCCCTGCGCCCCTTCTGCAAGAACGTTTTTCCCGTGTTTTAATGCAAGATTTATCTCTTTTGAGACATCGGTGATATAGGGTTTTAATTTCTTTCCGATTTCGAGGTATTCATCGACCTCAGAGCGTGCAATTTTTGGGTCTCCGCCAAGTTCTTTTATCGCATTTTCCTTTTGAGGGGCAATTTCCAGAAGTCGCCGCATGAACCGGTTTTCATCCCCAATATCAGCCATCTGTATCTCATCACGCCCCACTTTATCGATATAGGCAAAACCAATTCCCCTGCTCGTTGTCCCGATTTTAACGGCGCGTTTTGATTCGCGAAGGCCATCAAGAGCAACATGATAGGGCATTATAATGCTTGTCTTTGCATCGATGCCCAGCTTAGCCGGTGTCACTTCCACGCCATTTTCTGCAAGCATGGCGATTTCATCCATCAAGATTTTCGGGTTCATGACAGTGCCGGGACCGATGAGTAGGCGTGCATCGAAAAGCACGCCTGAAGGAATAAGATGCAGTTTGTAGGTTTTTCCTTCAGCAACAACGGTATGACCGGCATTATCACCGCCCTGGAATCGGGCAACGATGTCGTATTCTTTAGCCAGCATATCCACGATTTTGCCTTTTCCTTCGTCCCCGAACTGGGCGCCTGTGATTATTGTGAACATATTCCTATCACCTAATTTTTGGCGGGAAAGATGATAAGTTTATTTCTTTATGTACTCACGCAAAACAGTGGTCGCATAGCTGCCTTTCTGCAAAGAAAAATCAAGCGTGACCTTTGTCTTCCCTATATTAATTTCATCCTCAGCAACAGTAAATTCAGGCGAAAAAGGCAGTATTAACTCCCTGCGCAGTCCTTTTGACGACAATTCAGGCATAGCCGGGACTTTGAAACCCTCAAGCTCGACATTTAACTCTCTCACCACAGCCCGCTCAATCTCACCCGGCGCGCCTTCTGCAAACTGTGTTTCGTACCCCACAAGCGGCGCAGTGACAAACGCCTTGCCCCTATTGATGAGATTATTTATCCCGTCCAGGTTATCCTTCGTGACCCTCTGGAGCCGCGAAGTATCAGGCAGACCCATTTCGTTCTTGAAACACACGATATCCCCGTCATATGCCTCATGTATTGTCATTCCGGATGCAATCCGGCGGCTCAGGATAATATTGAAAATATACGATTGGTACGCATGCAGGAACATTGCCTGCAATTTCGGGGACAATTTTTTAAAAGCCCCTGTGTAATCGTCAGGATACGCAATCAGGTGGTTCATCATAGCTCTCTCGAACTGGAGGCGCAAGGGGTATAGCTTCAGTCCCTCTTTGTAGTCGCCCGTATCCTGTACAAACTGGCGCGCTTTTCTTATTTCCTCCGGTTCATCGGGAAAGGCTCTTGCTATATACGTAAGCGCCGCATCCCTGAAATTACCCCTAGCGATAGCCTCACCCACTACATGCGTAACCGGGCGCATCTCACCGAACCTCTGCACCCCAAAGAAATTCGGCGCGCCCCGCAGAAGCTCCTGCGTCACGGCTTTTACCCGTGAAAGCGTTTCATCATTTGAAAGTTCAATATTGCGTATTGTAATTTTAAAACGATTCCCCCACAAGTCACCGAGGCTTATTTTTTTATTTGAGCGGCCTATGGGCTTCAATTCCACATCCTTTAAACGGATGCGCGATAAATCCTCTTCGCTTACATCCCATATACTTATTTTCTGTTTTGTAAGGGCGCGTTTATCCTTGGTACCGGCCCAGCCGAACCTCTGCTGGCTTATCCTCAGTATCCGCGCAAGGTCGCGGACGAGATGATGTATGTCCCAGTTTTTTTTCGTGAGTTCTGCAATCAGGTACTTTCCGTTCGCGGTCTCAATCCTGTTTGTGAGTTCTTCGACCTGGAAATCCTCGATTTGCTGCCTGATGACCCCGCCGATTCCCGGAGTTTTTGTATAATATAAGCCGATACCTATCTTATTATCCTGAAAGATGATAGCAACCCCCGTAAAAATGTATTGGATGAATCATAATCAGGTGATATATATGCATGATTAATATAACCCTATGCGCTTTTAGGCATCAGCGCGGTGAAAGAATTGATAATCATACGAAAATTCCAGCCCCAGGATTTCCCGTGGGTCATTGATATCGAAAGGAAGGTCTTTAATGAGCATGACCCTTACCTTTATATGCAGTTTTATGAGACATATCCTGAAACTTTTATTGTCGCTGAAATTAATGGTTTCGTGGTAGGATACGTTGCCGGGTTCCTGGCAAAAGAGGGTGTGGGGCGTGTTTTTTCTCTTGCCGTGCATCCATCGTACCAGAACAGGAGCGTGGGCGGCAGCCTTTTAAAGGAGATTATCGGGACTTTCCAAAGTTTTGGTGTTACCGGGATTATTCTTGAAGTGCGCTCGGGCAATATTAAGGCGAGAAGATTCTATGAAAGGCATGGGTTCCGCCAGATCGGGATAAAAGAAAAATACTATAATGACGCCGAGAATGCATGTTTGATGAAACTTGAAATATGATAATCAGGAATTAGTTTTTTTGCCTACGTTTTTCAAAAACCCGATCCATCTGCGCGCATCGTCGACTTTCTGTTTTATTTCATCTTCCGGCTCTTTTAATCTGATCCTTCCGGCTTCGCACTCTCGTAAATCCATTATGGCCCGGATGAGGCTTGCAATCTCGTTGTATAATTGTTTTGCCTCTTCGCGTGTCAAAGGGGTTTTTGAAAGGACTTCCTCATCCTGTTTTGCTTTGGTTTCAAGCAAATTCACAAGTTCCAGAAGGCCAGCTTTTTCCTCATCTGAAATCTCTTTATTATGAATACATCGCCAGATGAGTTCATGAAGTTTTATGTTTTTCCCATTCACCAGGACTTCATCCGGAACTTTCTCGCCAACCCATATGAGATATCTATGTAGCCCGTTAAGTAGATGTTCCCGCTCTTCCAGGGAGATATAATCATCAAGCTTAACCGATTCTTCCGTATTCATTATGGTAATTTATAATCCCTCTATGTACCTTTCAGCAGAAACAGCGGCAATTGCCCCATCGCCCACGGCAGTAGCTATCTGGCGCAGAGGAGTGACCCTGCAATCTCCGGCCACGAAAATTCCCTTTACCGAGGTTTCCATTTTATCATTTGCCACAATGAACCCACGCTCGTCCTTTGTTACATTTGCAAATACGGTATTGGGGATAAGCCCCACATATATGAAAACCCCGTCTGTTTTTATTTCGGACAGCACATTCGTCTTTACGTTCCTGATAATCACTTTCCCGACAACCTTCTCGCCTGCTATTTCTTCCACCACGGAATCCCAGACAAAGCTTATTTTCGGGTTCGCAAAAGCATGTTCCTGGTTAATCTTCTCGGCGCGAAGTTTATCCCGCCTGTGCACGATAATCACATTCTTTGCCATCTTGGTAAGATAAATGGCTTCCGTGATAGCGGAATCCCCTCCCCCGACTACTACAACGACCTTATCCCTGAAAAAAAAGCCGTCGCAGGTGGCGCAATACGAGACGCCTCTCCCTATTAAATTAAGCTCACCTTTGGCTCCCAATTTTTTAGGCGTGGTGCCTGTGGCTATTATGACGGTTTTTGCCTCAAAATCCCCTTCATATGTTTTCACGATTTTTGTTGCCCCTTTGTCTTCAATCCCGCTGACTTCGACCATGCCTTTCATTTCAAGCCCGAATTTCAGGGCATGCTCTTCAAATTTCTTCGCGAGGTCTCCGCCTGATATTTCAAGGAACCCCGGGAAATTCTCCACAAGGTCTGTAATGATTATCTGCCCGCCGACTCCCATTTTTTCAACCAGCAGTGCATTTAGCATAGCGCGCTTAACGTATATCCCCGCTGTGAGGCCTGCGGGTCCGCCTCCGATAATAACGACATCATATACCATAATTTTTCATTCCTTGTCTGTCATTTCTTGTATGGAGTATATATATTGCGATGTTTTTGATGGATAGTTACTTTTTTCCCGCCATCGCGCACGATATATCAATAGCTCTGCCCGCAACTTCCTTTGCATCTTTTCCCAGAAGCCTTATCATCGCCTCCTTCCCGACATCCCCCTTATCATAAATGACATCCGGAACTCTTCCCTCCTTTTTTATAGCTTCAGCCACTCCCCATTCCATGGTTGAAACGCCTTCAGGTTCATCCTTCCGCGAGAACGACGCCATGCGTAATCCAAGCTCTTTACATGCTTCAAGTGCGTCCTCAGAATATCGGATATTCATCGCCGCTCTCACCGAGCTGTCAAACTGCATCGCTGTCAAGACTATACGCGCTATATGGCTGCTTGCCCCGAATGCTACGCATCCTACAGCGTGAGGTGAACCTTTTAACCTCACAATCCTTCCGGAAACCGCCGCGACATCCGAAATTGAGGTAGCGTTTGGTACCCCCATTGCGATATTGCATCCCACTTCCGGGATAAGTTCGGCTGCCATTTTAGTTTCAATCGTATCGACGGCTTCTTCCACATTTTTAATTACATAGTATCTCTCAGATTCTTCAATCATGTGCCCTAGCTGGTTCACAGGCCCAGCGCCGCCGCCAATTTTTTCACTTGCTACAATTGCATGTTCAACAAATTTCTTGGCGCTTCGGGCAGCTTCAATAAGAGGTGTTCCTCTGGCAAGCTCTGCGGTGAGTGCGGCTGAATGCGTGCAGCCTGAACCGTGTGTGCCCCCTTTTAATAATTTTCCTTCAATATGAGTGAATTCGCCGTCTGCATAAAGAACATCGGTCCCCTGAAGATGTCCTCCTGTTACTATTACTGCTTTTGCGCCGAGTTCATGGATTTTCCTGGCAGCTTTTTCAGCACCCTTTATATCTTTTATTTTTAAGCCGGATAACCGCTCTGCCTCGAAAACATTCGGCGTAACCACCGAAGCAAGGGGTAAGAGTTTTTCAATTAAAACTGAAACAGCCTCGTCCCTTAGCAGCTTTCCTCCGGCTTCTGCTGCCATCACAGGATCGATGACGAGCTGAAGTTTATGCTTTTTTACCAGGCTGGCGACAGTTCTAACAATATCAGGCGAAGATAACATCCCGGTTTTGGCATAGTCTATCCTGATATCGCTGATTACAGCATCGAACTGTTCTTTAATAAAACCCACCGGAATGTCAAAAGAATTCAGGACGCCTCTTGTGTTCTGGGCAGTAACCGAGGTGATTATACAGGTTCCATGAACACCCAGCGCTGCAAATGTCTTTAAATCCGCTGCTACGCCTGCTCCTCCACCCGAGTCCACACCCGCTATTGTCAATACTGTTTTCATCCTGCAAATAATGGTCAGCATATATTATAATAGTTCCAGTTAAAATGAAGTGAGCTAAATCTATGAGCGAACACATCAAGGCCTGGAATGGTGAATATAAAAGAAGTATATGGAAAGGGCATTATTCACTTGAAGTTCTTGATTCCTGCTGCAAAACAGGGCGTTTGCTTGATGCAGGCTGCGGAAGTGGTAAGTATGCCATACCTCTGGGGATGCGCGGGTTTGATGTGGTTGCTGTGGATGTATCACTTAATGCTTTGAAAATGGCAGGGAAAAGCATTGCAGGCAGGAAACTTGATATCGGGCTTCTGGCTGCAAATGTGTATCAGATGCCTTTTTCAGATTCGTCTTTTGATGTTATATGGTGTTATGGTGTCCTGCAGCATCTTTTATTAAAGGAGAGGGAGGCCGCAATAAGCGAATTCCGGCATCTCTTGAGGAAAGGGGGGTTGTTGTTCATCGAGGTGCTGGGGGAAGAGGATATGCGGTATGGCGGAAGCGAGGTTGAGCCTAATACATTTTCCAGGAAAAATGGGATTATATATCACTATTTTAGCAAGAGTGAATTAGAGGAGTTGTTGGGAAAATTTTCTTGTAATATTGTTGAATCACGCAAAGAAAAGAGATTCAAGGGGAAATCTTATACACGGCATATGATTTCTGCAGTGGCGGAAAAACCCTAGATTAATAAAACGTCAGCCGGTGATACTATCTCAACATGCCCTTTTAACACGCGGCTGCTGAGCATCCTATCATCAGTTGTCACCAGCGGGATTTTGAGTATTTTAGCACAAATCACATGCATGAGGTCACTTTCCGAGATTCTGCTATCAGTTTCCCTGAGCTCTGAATAAACCGTCATATCGTTATTTGATGGTACAAAATTCTCAAGTTTGGTGGAGATGAGCATATCCACAACTGCGTGAAGGATTTCGGATTTTATCATTGGTCTTATATTATCTGCATATAAAATCGAATTGATCATCTCTCCACTTACAAAAGGGGAAATATATCCAATATAAACCTCGTTGTGGATTCGACTTATAAAACTCTTACATGCCCTTGTATTTTCATCCTTAATAACTGCTCCGAGAAAAATACAGCTATCAATAAAAAATCTATTTCCCGGCATGTTTTGCAGGTCTTCTATGCAGTATATCTAATGCCGTCTGCCCAGGAAAAGCTTCCTCAAAAAGTTTCTGGTATCTCTTAAGCCTTTCAGGGTCTTCCCAGAGTCCGCCAAACTTATGTTCTTCGCACATATTTACCTGCTATTCGATTATTATTGTTCTTGAATTACTTAATCATTTGTATTCGAATTGGATGCATTTTCTACCCCAGCTTCCCCAGAAGCACTTCCCTCGCCGCCCTCGCATCCGCCCTTCCCTTCGTCTTCTTCATCACAGCTCCCACAAGCGAGTTGAGCGCCTTTTCCTTGCCGGCTTTGAAATCAGCCACAGCCTGCGGATTTTCCTTGATAGCTTCTTCCGCTGCTGTTGATACAATATCCCCTTCCACTTTGAGCAGCCCTTTTTCTGCAACTATTTCATCAGGCGAGCCGCCTTTATCAAGGAGCGTCCTGATTATATCCACGGCGCCGTCCTCTGTGATTTTCTTGCTTGCAAGAAGCCCGATAACTGACAGCATGTGCTCTTTCTTAAAAGAATCAATCGTTAGATTACGGTAATTCAATTCACCTTTGAGGACATCGCATATCCAGACAGCCGCCGTCTTTGGATCAGCTTTTTTCGCGACATTTTCATAAAATATCGCAAGCTTCAATTCCGATGTCAGCGCCTTGGCATGGTCATCCGTAATCCCGTACTGCTCCACAAACCTCAGTCGCCTCGCATCAGGCAATTCAGGCAGCGTCTCTTTTATAGCAGGCGCCCAGCCTGAAATCTTCAGGGGCACAAGATCAGGCTCAGGGAAATAGCGGTAATCGTGCGCCTCTTCCTTGGAACGCATGGACATGGTGATTTCCCGCGCTTCATCAAAGTGGCGCGTCTCCAGAACCACAATGCCTCCGCGGCGCAACACATTCTTCTGGCGCACGATCTCATACAGCAGCGCGCGCTCGGCGCCTTTGTGCGAGGAGATGTTCTTGATCTCTGCGCGCTGGCCTCCCATTATGGAGATATTGGCATCCACCCTCAACGCGCCTTCAAGGTTGCCATCGAACACATCAAGATATTCAAGGATATTGCGCAGCTTGTCAAGATACCGCCGCGCCTCTTTCGGGCTTCGCATATCGGGGTCGCTCACGACCTCAAGCAGTGCCATGCCCGAGCGGTTGTAATCGATGAGGGTATATTTTGACTTGTCGATTGTCCCTTCGTGGACAAGTCTTCCCGGGTCTTCTTCCATGTGAGCCCGCGTGATACCTACCCTGTGTTCGCCGTCCTCGCCTTCTATCATGATATGACCCCCGCTTGAAATCGGGAAGTCGTACTGGGTTATCTGGAAACCTTTCGGCAGATCGGGATAATAGTAATTCTTCCTGTAAAATTGCGTGTGTTCCTCTATTTTGCAGTTCAGAGCCAGCCCGACTTTTATGGCTGCCTCAACTGCCTTTTTATTTATCTTCGGAAGAGCGCCGGGAAGTCCGAGACACACCGGGCACACATGCGAGTTCGGGGGGTCGTTATGATAATCCGTTGTGCATCCGCAGAATACCTTGGTCTTGAGTTTGTTCAACTGAACGTGGACTTCAAGCCCTATCATTACGCCATCCGGATTGTCGTACATCAGAACCCCTCCGGCTCTCGTGTATGGAAATCCGTATTCTCTTCAAACGTGTAAGCTGTGCGCAGGATTGTCGCTTCGTCAAAGTGCTTCCCTATTACCTGCATCCCGATGGGCAGCTCATGTGAAAAACCGCACGGAACTGAAATTGAAGGAACCCCAGCAAGGTTTATTGGAACAGTATCAACATCCGCAAGATACAGCGACAGCGGGTCATCTATTTTTTCACCCAGCTTGAATGCGGGATACGGCATCGTGGGTGCTATCAGTACATCCGCATCCTTAAATGCCAGTTCAAAATCCTGCTTTATGAGTGTCCGTACCTTCAGCGCCTTCAGGTAATACTTATCGTGATACCCTGCTGAGAGGGCGTAAGTGCCGAGGAGAATCCTCCGCTTTACCTCATCGCCAAAACCCGCCGCCCTCACCTGTGAGAATGTAGTATGCCAGTCGCTATCCTCGGTGCGTAAGCCGTATCTCATGCCGTCAAACCGCGCAAGGTTGGATGAAGCCTCGCTCATTGCGATTATATAATAAGCGGACAGGGCATATTTCGTGTGGGGCATTTTTACTTCGACTCTGGTTGCGCCCAGGTCTTCCAGTGTATGTATGGCATTCCAGACCGTCTTTTCCACATTTTCATCTGTCCCTTCCCCGAAGTATTCTTCAGGTACGCCGATCTTCAATCCACTTACGTCATTTTTTAGCGCAGATGAATAATTTACTTCTTTATCAACTGATGTGGAATCGCGGGCATCGTATCCTGCAATTACATCGAAAAGCGTAGCAACATCGCGAACAGTAGTGGCAAATGGCCCAATCTGCTCAAGCGAGTTTGCATACGATATAAGTCCGTATCGGGATATGACCCCGTAAGTTGGTTTCAGCCCGACCACGCCGCAAAACGATGCGGGGCAGCGTACCGAACCGCCCGTATCCGAACCAAGAGCAAGAGGCACTTCGCTGCCTGCAACTGCGGCTGCGCTCCCACCCGATGAACCGCCTGGAACCCTGTCCGTATCCCAGGGATTTCTCGTCGGCCCGTAGAAACTCGTCTCAGTCGAGGTTCCCATGGCAAACTCGTCCATATTCGTCTTCCCGATTATAACGGCTCCCGCTTCTTTTAACCTCTCAATCACATGGGCATCATAGGGCGGGACGTAGCCTGTGAGAATCTTCGAGGCGCATGTTGTCAGGATGCCTTTTGTGGAGATATTGTCCTTGATTGCAACAGGTATGCCTGCAAGAGAACCTTCATGCCCCTCCGAATCGATTTCTTTTGCGCGCGCAAGGGCATTTTCTTTTGCGACTGTGATAAAAGCATTAAGTTTACTGCTGTCAATCCTTTCAAGATATTCGGCAACAATTTCTTCCGAAGACCCTGCATGAATCCTCTCATTCAATTCATTGATTGTTGCCATTCACATCATCCTTGGAGCCTTAAAGAATCCATCCTGTTTCTTCGGGGCATTGGAGAGCGCTTCTTCCTGGGTGAGGGGCTTTGCCGGCACATTGACCTCATCCTCCCTGAACACATTATTCATTGGAAGAATATGATATGTGGGCTCAACGCCTTCCGTATCAACTTCATCAAGTTCCCCGAAATAATCAAGAACCGAATTAAGCTTGGGTGTATATTTTTCCTTATCTTCCTCGCTCAATTCAAGGCGGGCAAGCCATCCCATATGCTCAAGGTCTTTTTTTGCAATCATAATGTTCCCTGCAATCTGAATTAAATGTATTAAGCCTATCGGCTCATAAAATTAAAACAGATTTTATACCTGACTTCGCCAGTTAACCTATAAAGGAAAATTACATTTCAGAAGTTTTGTGAAACAACTTACATACAAAAAATTTGGTTTGTAGGAAGTGCAGGTTCCGTAATTACAAAGATAAGTATTTCTATCGGTAATGCCACCTATAATTCATGATTGTTGAACAGATAAATCTTGAAAATGGGAGCGCTCTTGGTTTAAAGATGGACATGGGAAATGCCCCGCTTCTTGTTATCAGGGCCGGGTGCGGCTTTGTTATGTGCGGATATCTTAACATGGATATTGCTGATAAACTGGGAGATGTGGCCGTTCGGGTAACAGGTGTAAAAACTTTTGAAGATGTTTTGAATACAAAAGCTGTAGATGTTTCCATGGCCGCAAAAAGCCTGGGCATAACTGCCGGGATGACTGCAAAAGATGCCCTTAATAAGATGTTCTAATACGAAATTTCATAATGGAGGAGAATTGAACCTCACTCAATTTTGCAGGAATCAAACCAATCTTTTTCAAATAATGTTTTGGGAATTCTATATATCTCTTCGGCAGTACCCTCTATTAAATAAGTTACAGAGATTTTACTATTCTTTTTATCCACATCGATGCTCATAAATTTTGACCTCTTAGAGCCGACTGATAATAATTGGTTTTTTATTTCTATTTCATCAACAATTCTGTTAGTATTAATAATCAATTTTTTTTGATAATGACCAACCCCCTTCTTTTCAAAAAGTTTATCAAAGAAAATTACTATCCACGTCAAAATATAAATACTAAATCCTATAAAATATTCACCGACCCCTGTGGCTATTCCAAATATTGCAAAAACCCATATGCTCGCTGCGGTTGTAAAGCCAAATGTTTTATCATTGGTTTTTATTAAAGCACCTGCTCCCAAGAAACCTATGCCTGTTACAATTGCACTTAATAATGGTAAAGGATTTTCTAAATCTATGATAGTTGCGGTAATTGCAAGCCCACATGCACCAACCGACACGAAAATAAACGCACCAAAACCTATAGGTTTATGGGATCTCTGTCTCTCAATGCCGAAGATTGTGGACAGCACAAACGTAATAATTAATCTTAATAGTATTACTGATATTTCCATCGACCTGACTTATGCGTTAAGCATATAAATTCATTTTCTTCTACTTTTTGTGAGACGGATTACTAATTATACCGGATTGTTTGGCATTTTACAAACATCAAGTTTCCTGCATATTTCGCAATCCGCCTCACATGGTTCTATGTGTATCATGATTGAAAGGTTTGGGATTTGCTCTTTTATATCCTTTTCAAGATGGTCGCAGAATTCATGCGCATCAGCTACAGGCTGGTTTTTAGGCACAACAAGATGCAAATCCACATACCTTTCGGCACCAGACATCCTTGTGCGTAAGTCATGATATTCAGCAAACTCCGAGTAATGGTCTGAAATTATGGATTTGATGATATTCTCTTCCTTGTCTGAAAGTTTCATATCCATAAGCCCTGAAACGGAGCGTTTTGTAAGGTCGTACGACGCCTTGAGAATAATAAAAGCTACGATTATTGCCATGACAGGGTCAAAAATAGGATTTTTGGTTATTTGAATGAGAATAAGACCAATAAATACGCCTACTGATGTATACACATCCGTTGTGAGGTGATAGGCATCTGCTTCAAGGGCAATAGATTCAGCTTTTTTTGCAACTTTCATAATCCTTGTTGACACATAAAAATTGACAATTGCCGAGATGCCCATGATCACAATACCAATTCCGATCAAGCTTGGATCAATTTCAATTTTTTCATTACCTATACCCATGATACCAAGGATTTTTCCACTGGCTTTATATAGTATGATAATAGCAGCTACGAAAATAAGAATTGCTTCCACTGTTCCCGAAACATTTTCAAATTTGCCATGCCCGAATTTATGTATCTCATCTGCAGGTTTTCCGGCTTTTCTCACCGAATAATTCGCTATTATTGCAGCGAGAAGGTCGATGCCTGAATGCAGGGCTTCGGACAGCACGGAAATAGAGCCCATGAAAAAGCCTGCGGCAAGCTTCGTTACGAGTAACAAAGTATTGGAATATATGGAAAGTTTTGCTACTGAAGTTATTTCCTTATGAGCTGCAAAATACTTGTTGTTTTCAGGCATTTATTGAAGCTTAATTTCATTAATAGTATAAAGGGATTGACATGGCTCGATATCAAAAAGATAATAATTTCGAAGAAAGAAAAAAACTTGAAAGGTATGGAGATAGGTATAAATACAGGTATAAAATTATTAAACATTATAATCACAAAGGACACGGTGATAAAGGGAGGCCAGAATTATGTGCAGCACATATACACCATTTGAAATAAAGCCTGAAGAACTGGCTGAATTGGGAAGAACCTGCGGGATGTACTGGTGCATGTCATGCAAGAAGACATTCATAAAAAAAGGGGCGACTGAATGCCCGAACTGCGGTTCAAAGAAAATAAAACCAAGGGCGCCATAAAACAATCAAGCAAGTTTGACAATATCTTTTGCAACCAATCCATCCAAGAAGTTTTTGCATTTAAGGCCAGCTTCGCTGTGATTCATCCGATACTTTTCTTTGATTTTATTTATTGTATCTGCATACTGTTTCTGTGTTTGGAAGATAATTCTCTTTTGGAATCAAGCTCCTGGAATTGATTAGCCCTTTCATAGTACTCACGAAGACCTTTTTGCTCAAAAGAGCATCATAAAAAGATATATTGACATCCATGACAACTCCGGTGTAAAATTCCCCACTTTCTCCGGTTTAAATTTCCCCACCCTATTATAAAGTTTCCTCTCAACTGTCAAATTTTCTAACAAGAAGTAAACCTCATTTTCGTGGAATTGTCAACCC
>CABMII010000130.1 GCA_902386255.1 uncultured archaeon | reverse complement strand
GCTTTTGCCAGCCGTCTCTTCTTACCTTTTGTCTTTTGCGTCATAAAAAATTCACCGAATAATCTTAAATGGGATTATCCATAAGGTATTGATTTGTTGATAAAGCTTTTGGCGATAATCTATTTATATTCTCCTGCCATCTAAAATCCTCGCGTGGTGAATATACTCATGACAAGAACATCAAAGCTCTCAGGTTTTTATAAATTAAGCCCTAAAGACAGGCTAAAAATAGTATCCGAATTTTCAGGTCTGACAGATGAAGAGTCTTCGTGCATCAGCGCTACCGGCGCCCTCTCACTTGATGCGGCAGACCGCATGGTAGAGAACCTGATCGGGGTCATGGAAGTGCCCATGGGCGTTGCGGTCAATTTCCTGATTAACGGCAGGGATTATCTCATACCCATGGCGATAGAAGAGCCCTCGGTCATAGCCGCAGCGAGCAATGCAGCAAAGATGGCGCGTGAGGGTGGCGGATTCACCACGAGCAGCACAGGCCCTGTTATGATTGGACAGATTCAGGCTGTGGGGATTGCAGCTCCAAACGGCGCCAGGATGAAAATACTTGAGAAAAAAGACGAGATTATAAGGCGCGCAAACGAAGTGGACCCTGTGCTTGTCAAGTTCGGAGGTGGGGCAAAGGATGTAGAGGTCAGGGTAATAGACACGCCTGAAGGTAAAATGGTCATCACCCACCTGATTGTGGATTGCAGGGACGCTATGGGCGCCAATGCAGTAAATACCATGGCAGAAACAGTAGCCCCTTATATCGAAGAGCTGACAGGCGGCAGAGTGTATCTTCGAATTATCTCGAATTTTGCGGATAAGCGCATCATGAGGGCAAAAGCGGTATTCACAAAGGAGGCAATCGGAGGCGAAGAGACAGTGAACGGCATCCTGGCAGCCTATCACTTTGCGGCGGGAGACCCTTACCGGGCTGCAACGCATAACAAAGGCATAATGAACGGGGTGAGCGCGGCTGTGCTGGCTACAGGTAACGACACCCGGGCGATAGAGGCGGGAGCGCACGTCTATGCTTCACGCAGCGGAACCTATCGCCCGCTTTCAACGTATGAGAAAAATGCCAGTGGCGACCTTGTTGCAACAATTGAAATGCCAATGGCGGTGGGTCTTGTAGGCGGCGCCACAAAAACAAACCCGATTGCACGTTCGGCAGTAAAGATTCTTGGTGTTAAAACCGCGACAGAAATGGGTGAGGTATTTGCAGCGCTGGGACTGGCGCAGAATTTCGCAGCCCTTCGGGCGCTTGCCACTGAAGGCATCCAGAGGGGGCATATGGGACTTCACTCGCGAAACGTTGCGATACAGGCTGGCGCAACCGGTGAACTTGTGGATAAGATTGCCGAGATCATGGTCAAAGAAAGGAAAGTCAGGGCAGACAGGGCTAAAGAACTGCTGACGAGCTTATGCAGAAAAAGAAATAGTATCCATCCTTATCAGGTTATTTAGCACATCTTTGCAGCAGCACACAATAAACTCAAAACAATTACTTATGTGATATCTTGATTAAAACTATAAAAATAACTATAATCCCAAAAGAAAAAATTATTGACAAAAGAAAAGCAGAGAATGCGCCTGTTTGTTCAGTAACAATATCTTTTATCACTGGATATAATGTAAAAATCAAAGCAGCAAATCCTATTAAGACCTCCCAAGATTTAACATCGGTCATGAAGCTTATGTTAGGAATCTAAGAATATAACTTTTTCCATAAGTAATCACAGTAATTAACATAAACACATAATTCCAACAAAAAACAAGCATATTTTAATTTAGCTATTATTATATGCCAAGTATGCCTGTTTTCAGTAAGGTTTTTATGCCCAGATTCCAATACTATAATTATAAGTCGCTATCAGTAAAGGTTGGGGGACAAATATTTAAAAAAGCTTTATTTAGCACTGAATACTAATATTTATGATAAGGCGGGGGATACATTTTGAGATTGGAAAATAAATTATTAAGGGATATAATGACAAGAGGAGTGGTGACTGTGCCCATGGATGCTACAGCCAAACAAATAGCAACCATGCTGAGCAGGCAGGGGCTTTCCGGCGTGGCTGTAATCAGCCCTGAGGGTGAAGCAATGGGGGTAATCTCGGACATGGATATTCTTAAAGTGATAGGGAAGGATGACTGGGAAAACATGCCTGCAGAATCAATAATGACTTCCTATCTTGAAGCGGTCAAACCCACTTCAACGCTTGGAGAAGCGGCAAAGATAATGAGAGAAAAGCATATTCATAGATTGCTTGTTTTCTCAGAAAAGGGCGTTGGGGCATCGCAGAGACCAATCGGGATACTGAGTGCGAGCGATATTGTAAGGGAAGCTGCAAGGGAATAAATCAGAGATCCTGGTTATTCCATTTCGAAGGCTGCTCTATCCTTGTTTTTTCACCTGGCACAAGTCCGCAGCACATCCCGTAATAGTTTATCAGATACCCATTTTCTTTTGCAAAACCAATCGTTTGCATAGTCGGCGCTGCAATGCCGCTCACGTCACACGTAAGCGCCAGTCTTTCTATTTCATCCCGGTCTCTCCCGCTTGAATGGGCGCATCCAAGCACAACGGGCGTATCGGGAAACATTTCTTTTGCTTTTGTTATAACTTTTTCAAAATCTGAGGGTCTGGGCTTGATATGCGCCATCGGGGTGCCTGCAACAGGCATCAGTCCTGTTATTATAATAGTAGGCGGGTCTATTTCGCGTATCATTTCAAGGGCGCGAAATTCCCCACCCAGTTTTCCGAAATGAATGCCCACGCACACATGAGGGAATATCATCAGCCCCGAATCCTTAATTGCAAGAAGGCTGTCCGTATACTCCTTTTCCGAAACTTCAAGCCCGTAAACCTCACGGACGGCATTCATATCCCCCATCACATCAAAACCAATGCCGCCAAGCCCCGAGTTTTTTAACATAGAAGCTTCTTTGCGTGATATAAAACCTGTATGGGCAATGATAATCAGTTCAGTTTTCTCTTTCAGGTTTCTTATTGCAGGGAGCAAACTCTTAATGGGCACGCGTCCCCGTTCATCGCAGCCGCCGGTCAGGAGTATTCCTTTTGCTCCTTTTCTGTAAAGCGCCAGGGCTTTTTTTTCAAGCTCTTCGCATGTCGTGGCCGGGACAAGGCGTTCAAGCAGTTTGCCTTTGCAGTGCTGGCACATGAGGGCGCAGGAGCTTCCTGTAATCGAGAGCGAAGGGAAAACATCGGATGTGATGAAGAAATTGATTTTTTTATCTCTATTTTCAGGCATATTTATCTTATATTTCAGAGCGC